>SLFE01000113.1 GCA_007124415.1 Waddliaceae bacterium
CTCTTTATCGACGAGCTTCACACCATCGTCGGCGCGGGCGCCGCGGAAGGGGCGATCGATGCCTCCAATATCTTGAAGCCGCCTCTTTCAAGGGGCGAGATCCAGTGTATCGGCGCGACGACCCTTGACGAGTACCGCAAGCATATTGAAAAGGATGCCGCTCTGGAAAGACGGTTCCAACAGATTGTGGTCCCGCCGAATACAGTTGAGGAAACCATACAAATATTGGGCGGATTGAAAGAAAAATATGAAGAGCACCATCGCTGCGTTTATACCGATGAGTCGCTTGATTCTGCAGCGCGGCTCAGCGACCGCTACATCTCGGGACGCTTTCTTCCCGATAAGGCGATCGACCTGATTGATGAGGCCGGAGCCAAATCAAGGCTTGTTGTAATGGACCAGCCGGAAGAGCTGATACAGCTTGACTCTGAAATTGAAGAGACGCGGCTGGCCAAAGAAGATGCTATCAGCAAACAGGAATATGAGAAGGCGGCCAAGCTGCGCGACGAAGAAAAGAATTTAAGAGAGAAGCTGCAGGAAATCAAAGCAGACTGGGAAAGCTCGAAGGAAGATCACACCGTCATTATTGATTCGGATGAAGTCGCAGAAGTGATTGCCAAGCAGACCAGGATACCCCTTTACCGCCTCACTGAGGGAGAGACGCAAAAAGTCCTTCATATGAAAGAGGATATGCAAAAGGAGATCGTTGGCCAAGAGGATGCCGTCGATACTGTCACTCGGGCTATCAGGCGAAGCCGTGCGGGCATTAAAGACCCCAACAGGCCGATCGGAGCCTTTATGTTCCTCGGGCCCACAGGGGTTGGAAAAACTCTTCTCGCAAAACTTCTTGCCCGCATTATGTTCGGCGGCGAGGATGCTTTGATTCAAATGGACATGTCCGAGTATATGGAGAAGTTCGCTGTCAGCAGAATGACAGGATCCCCTCCGGGATATGTCGGCCACGAAGAGGGCGGGCAGCTTACCGAGCGGGTCCGCATGCGCCCGTATTCGGTCGTTCTTTTCGATGAAATCGAAAAAGCCCATCCCGATGTGATGAATATGCTGCTGCAGATTCTTGAAGAGGGGCGCCTTACAGATGCCCAGGGACTCAAGGTTGATTTCCGCAACACCATCATTATTATTACATCCAACATCGGCGCGGACCTGATCAAAAAGCAAACCGAAATCGGATTCGGCGTCGACACGCATCAAATGGATGACAAAGTCATTAAAGAAAAAATCATGTCCGAGGTGAATAAAAAGCTCAAGCCCGAGTTCATCAACCGCCTTGACGGCATGGTCATATTCCATCAATTGACAAAAGACAATCTCAAAGGGGTTCTCGATATCGAGATCCAAAAAGTGCTCGACCGTTTAAAAGGGCGCGATATTGAAGTGCACCTTGACGACAAAGCTAAAGAGTTCCTGATCGACAAAGGGTTCCAGCCCGAGTTCGGCGCGAGGCCCTTGCGTCGGAAAATCGAGGAATTTCTTGTCGATCCTCTAACCGACGAAATACTGACTTCCCCCGACGAGCCGAAAAGCTATCAGGTAACGGCTGATTTGGATAAGCAAAAGCTTGTCTTTAAAGGCAAGGCGCTGGAGAAAAAGGACGACAAGAAAAAGAAGAAGCAGCCGGCGAAAAAGGCTACTAAAAAATCATCTTAGTATTTCTATGAAATAATCGTTGTCGGCAATCAACTGTTGATCTGCGATTCCCAGCTTCGGATATACTTCAGGATATCGTTCTTAGTCGGTTTTGATTTAAGGAAATCGACTGTTCTCTGATCGCGGCTGAAGTGAGCCGCTTTTGCCAGGAGATTAAGGTGCCTTTTGTCATCACAGGCAAATAAAAAGAACAATGTATGGACAGGCTCATTATCCAAAGCTCCGTACTCTATGGGTTCTTTGGGGAATACAATGGCTACGGCGTCGTAGTGTTTGTTGAAAGTGATTTCGCGCGTATGGGGGACCGCCAGACCGTTGTTAAGAGCAGTGGACATCAGGTTCTCTCTGTCCAAAAGGAGGTCGGCCATGATATCCGGATCAAAATTGTGGTCCTTGGCCAAAAGCTTGGCAGAGTTTTTAATGATCTCTTCCTTATTACTTCCAGGAACATTGTGATAAACCCCCCCCTTATGGATGGCGCGAAAGAGGGCAAAATGTTTGAGCCCGCCTTGAGTATGCTTGTTTTCTTCGTCATCGACAAACTCATGGCTGACAAGCCAGTCTTCGATCTCATGCCGGCTAAATCGGTATTGTTCGTTCAACTGATACGCGGGGATTTTGCCGTCGGCAAGCCACCGGCGAATCGTAGCCTCGGATACGTTGAGCAACTCGGATACTTCTTCAAGTTTCAGATCCATAGCGCATCTCCTGCAATTAAAGTTCCTTAAATAATTTGACAACCTGCTCGGGGGATTCGGCCGTAAGCATTTTTTTCCTCCTTTCGGGATCTTTCAATGCCAATGTCAGGCTTGAAAGAATTTGGAGATATTCTGTTTGCTTGTCATCCGGGCCTCCAATAAGGAAGACCAGTCGAACGGGATTGCCGTCGAGAGCATCCCAGTCGGCTCCTTCGCTCAAAATGCCGACGGCGATGAAAAAATCATCGTAATCTTGAAGCTTGGCATGGGGTATGGCAACTCCCATCCCGATCCCTGTCGTGACTATTTTTTCCCTTTCAACGATCGCGTCGAAAAGATGGGATTCCTCGTCAATCTTCCCTTCATTTTTTAGTAGTGAGACAAGTGATTTGATGACATTGTCCCGAGTGTCTTTGTCCAGAAATTTAATCAGTTTCGGATCAAGGTATTTTGTAATATTAACCATAAGTTTTTTAATTCATCCCGGTATGTCCAAAACCGCCGTCGCCCCGTTGGGTGGCCTCAAGCTCGCTGCTAATTGTAAATCGAGCCCTTTTTACTTCAGCCAGAATCATCTGGGCAATTCTCATTTGCGGTTTTATTTCAAAGTCTTCTTGTCCAAGATTGATTAGGATAACTTTCACTTCCCCGCGGTAGTCGGAGTCGATCGTTCCGGGGGTATTTAAGACAATGACCCCGTGTTTGAGAGCCATCCCGCTTCTCGGCCGGATCTGAATTTCATAACCTGGCGGTATGGCGAATTTTAGTCCTGTGGGAATCAGGGCTCTGCATCCGGGTTTGATCAAAAGCGGCTGTTCAATATCGGCTTTAAGGTCGGCGCCGGCAGCTTCAGGCGATCCGTATTCGGGGAGGGAGGATTTGTTTTCCAGGGTCGTGAAAACTTCGATGCTGTCTTGCATTGTGTAAACCTACTTAAGTGTTGTGAATCTGATCTTTAAGTCTTTTTTAGTCCCGAGCTGAATGCAAGCCTCATGGCCATTGGCTGCAAGGTCAGTTCCCGCTTGCGATTCGAGGTTGCCCGTTGTTGCTGGGAATCTTCCGCGGCGCTTTTTTCGTTGTCGCACACATAGTTCAGCATAGCTGCGAGTTTCTTTTTCAGCTCGCGTCTTTTCACGATACAATCAATCATTCCATGTTGCAAGAGAAATTCCGCTTTTTGAGCTCCTTCCGGCAATTTCTGGCTGATAGTTTGTTCAATCACCCTGGGACCGGCGAAACAGATCAAAGCTCCCGGCTCGGCAATGATGATATCGCCAAGGGATGCAAATGATGCGGTCACTCCTCCCGAAGTGGGGTTGGTTAAAATTGAGATATAAGGAATTTTGGCTTCGTGAAGTTTGGCGAGGGCTCCTGAAGTTTTGGCCATTTGCATGAGGGAAAAGATTGATTCCTGCATTCTGGCGCCTCCCGATGCGGATACGATGATCAGAGGGAGTTTGGTGTGCAAGGCGTATTCGATAAGCAGTGTAAGTCTTTCGCCGACGACCGATCCCATGGAGCCGCCCATGAATTTAAAATCCATGATTCCCAGAGCAACGCGCCTGCCGTTTACCTGGCAGGTGCCGACGATTGCGGCCTCGTTTCTTTGGGTTTTTTCCCTGGCTTTGTTCAGACGCTCGCCGTATGATTCGGTATCGGCAAACTTGAGGGTGTCCCGGGGGCAGATGTCTCCGAACAGCTCTTCAAAGGTATTGCGGTCGGCAAGATTGTCCAATCTTTCATGAATTGACAAACGGTAGTGATAATCGCATTTTGGACAGCAGTTGTCATTTTGCGCCAGTTCATTGCCGTGGATTAATTCCTGGCATTCGCTGCACTTGATCCAGCCGCTGAAACCGTCTTTTTTTGTTGTTTGAACCTTTATCTTCGGCTTGTCTCGAGAAAATAATCTCATGCTTACCCACCACTTAAGTTTTTCATAATTTTAATTGATAATTCCCCTTTATGCAAGAAATATTAATATAAAGAATCTTAGTAGTTTATGATTTTATTAAAGATTGTTTGAGAAAAGCCGCAGAAACCGCGTTGCGGGGCTTTCTGCGGCGTTGAATCGCGGATTAGGGTCACATGAAAGAAATTATTTGGCGTTTTTATACCGCTCTGCAACATTGGTCCAGTTCACCACTTCCCAGATATTTTCCAGGTATTTGGGGCGGGCGTTTTTATAGACCAGGTAGTAGGCATGCTCCCAGACATCGATGCCCAGCAGCGGGGTCTTGCCGGTAATGGAGAGGGGGTCTTGGTTGGCGCAAGTTTCGATCTCAAGGCAGTCTTTTTCTCCGTTATAGGCAAGCCAGCCCCATCCGGACCCTTGAATGGCCGCCGTTTTAGCATTGAATTTGGAGATGAACTTGTCCAGAGAACCAAAGTCGCGATCGATTGCCTCGGCAAGCTCTCCCGTCGGGCCGCCTCCGCCTCCTTCGCCTTTTGGGGCCAGATTGGTCCAGAAGATGCTGTGGTTGACGTGGCCGCCGCCGTTGAACTTAATCGCCGGCTGCAGGCTGATCATTGTGGCGATATCTTCTTTAGCTTGAGCCGCTTCAAATTTTTCCAAGGCGTCATTTAATTTGGTGACATAGGTCTGGTGGTGCTTATTGTAGTGAAGATCCATGATTTCACTGCTGATTACAGGCTCGAGCGCATCGAGATCATAGGGAAGTGTTGGCAGTTCATATTTTGTACTCATTTGCAACTCCTTTGTTTGTTCTTACATTTATTGTCGCCCATTCATCCATTTGTGTAAAGCGGAGGAGGTGACAGGACCAATGGGCGTTAATACTTTATCTTTGGGTATTGAGCCATAAGCGTCTATGAAGCCCTGAATGGTCGAGGGGCTTGTAAAAACGATTTCATCTATCTCATTTAATGAGGGAAGCGGGCGGGGGATATTAGAGATCGTGTCGTAAAGAACGCAGTCGTAAAATTTTATGTTATTTTTAGTAAAAAAATTGTCAATCACGGCTCGCGATAGCGCCGAGTGGGGCCATAGGAAAAAGGAATCATCTAACGGTAAGCGGCTTAACAGCTCGACAACACCTTCAGCGGTCTCTTTTTCAGGAACCAGAGCGTCGAACGGTAGGCACTGGGCGGTCGCTTTACCGACGGCGATCCATGTTTTGCCCGTCATGTCGGAGGGGGGGACGTTATCGAAAAAAAGTCCGGCTGCCTGCCGGCTTGTGAAGACAAGATGGGTGCAATCGCGGGCGATCGAGATCATTTTTTTTACTGCCGGATCGTCCGGACTGCGTGGAATGATTTTGATCATGGGGCAGTGGAGGCAGTTGTAGTGCTGAGGCGGATTCAACCCTGTGTAGAGCGTGCGCATAAGCAGGAAAATATCTCTTTCATTTCATAATCGTCATCCCGCACGACAACCGCAAGACGTCCTTGCAGCGGCGCGGTCTCCCCGGGAAGTGTGATACGGTTCAAGTGAGTGAGTTTTAAACGAATCAAAGCCGATTCAGCGATCACGACGCCGTCCGCGGCTCCTTGTTCGATAGTCTTGAGCCTTTCTTCGATGGTGCCTCTGATGTCGACAAATGCGAAATCCGCCCTGAGCGATTTGACCGCATCCTCCCTCCGCACCGACGATGTAGCGATGACAGCGCCTTCGGGAAGGGAGTTTAATGTTTCTCCTTCTTTTAAAACCAAAGAGTCCGAAGAATCGATCCCCCGCGTCACTGCTGCAATATAAAGGCCTTTGGGAAGGGGATCCGGCAAATCCTTTGCCGAATGAATGGCTGCCCGGCACTGGCCTTGAAGGATCATCCTGTCGATCTCCCGGGTGAAAAAATCGGTTTTGTCCATTTCCCGAAGGGAGGTGGTCAAATCAAGATCGCCGCTTGTTTTGATCATCTTAAGTTCAAATTCAATATCGGGATAGGTGATTTTAAGTTCATTTAAAACTTCTTGAGTTTGAGCACAAGACAAAGGGGATTCTCTGGCTGCGACTGAAATATATCTCATAGAGAATTATAATCTAGTCGACCCGCGGAATTAATTCAATCCAAATCCCATTCAAAGTCTTCGGTCGGGGAATCTTGGAGCTCTTCTTGAAAATTTTCTTCATCTTCACGAAGTTGTTGAAAAGCGCAATTTGTACGCGCAAGATCTTCCATTCGCACGCCAATTACCTTTGCGGGATTGAATTCACTTGGAGTATTCCCGGTTGTTTTACCGTTCGGTTGCGGATTGACGGTTCTTGATAAAAGTGGGGCCGGTGCATCTTCATTTCTGGGAGGCAGAGGTGGAGGTGGGGGCGGCACTTCTTTATCTCTGGGAGGCAGAGGTGGGGGCGGTGTTTTATCATCTCCGGGAGACAGAGGAGAAGGGTTTTCGACTGGTTTGGGTTGAGGGAAAGGGGTGTTATTGCTGAATGCGGTCTTATAAATTTTATAAGCCAGGAAGAGTGAAAGCGTTCCGCCGGCAAGTACCGCTCCCGATATCGCCGTGATGATTACGGCTACCGATAGCACCGAGGGGCAAATGACGGCAAGCCCCGCGCAGGTCACACAGGTTGCCGAGAGCGTCAAACCAAGGGCTGCTGAATAGCCCATGATTTTCCAAGGGAATTTTTTGGCGAATCTAGCAACTTTAGATGTTTGATTAAACGTAGAGCGGGGAATTGGCGAGCTTTTAATATTGGATGCCGGAGGTGTTTGATTATACGTGGAGCGGGGAATTGGCGAGCTTTTAATATTGGATGCCGGTTCGGGATCAGGAAAAGGCGATAATCTACCTGGATTATTCGCTTCCATTTGTTTTAAAAATAAAGGGTTTTGCAATGGATTTATCGAAGGCATGATAATTTATAATTATTGTTAATCTTTTATAGGAGAATAATATCTATTCTTTGTTAAGAAATTATTAATTTATAATAAGAATTTCCTGTGGCCAAAAACATCTCATTTTGAGATGATGTGTAATGGATGAAATGATAGGAGAGACAAAATGAGCGAAAAAATTAAACATTTAGATGATAGCAACTTTGCAGATGAGACCGCAAGCGGTGTGACGCTTGTCGATTTTTACGCCGACTGGTGCGGCCCGTGCCGAATGATGACCCCTGTCGTCGAGGAATTTGCGGATAAAAAAACGGGAGAAATTTCTGTCGTCAAGGTAGACATTGATGCTTCCCCCTCTGTGACTCAACAGTTCCAGGTAACATCAATTCCCACGCTTGTTCTGCTTAAGGAAGGCAAGCCGATAGCCAACTATGTAGGCCTTAAGGATCTTCCTCAGCTCGAAGAGCTCGTAAAGAATTCTCTTGAAAATGCTTAAAAAAATTCAATCCGGCGCTAAAAAGCGCCGGATCGCCTCAACCGTTGTTGTGCCATTTGCATTTGACAGACTCTTCTCTTATCTTTCCTGTAAACGCATATTTTAAATATTTGCGCAGGTTCATGAATTGCAAGGAAACGTGTACGACCCTCAAATGGGGACATCTCGTTGTGAGAGTGGCTACCGACTCGACTGTGATATGGGAACACATCCTAAGGTCGACCTCCTCTAGAAGCCGGCAATGCCGGACAAGAATTTCAATAGCTTCATCCGTAATGCCTTCACAGTAATAAAGTGTTAATTTCCTCAATTTTTGAAGATAAGGAGCCATCATTTTGACCATTTCGTCGGTAAGCTGATCGCAGTAGCCGAGATAAAAAGTTTGCAGATTGGGATGCTGTTGAAAAAAAGCTGCAAGGGATTTCCCGTCGTACTCTCCAAGAACAGATCCCGTAAATGACATTGCCTTAAAATGCTGACTGCACTTGGCGAGATGATCGAGAAAAAGATGAGATGTGTTGCTGCAGTGTATGAGATGAATCTCTGACAGGTATTTGAGATTCTCTCCTATGTATTGAATCGTATCGTCTGTAACATGGGAATTCCAGCTTAAGTCGAGTGTTGTCAATTCGGGGCATCGATCGACGATCAACTTGATTTCTTTTTCAGTAAGTTCCCGCCAGCCTCTAAGATTTAATACTTTAAGATTTCGAAAAATGGTGGAGATAACGTTTCTGTCCGGGGTGTAGCTATGCGGGAGCTGTAATTCTATTATTTCAGGACATTTGTTACTTACAAATTTGAGTGTGCGGGTCGAAATGACAAAAACATGCCTCTTGCCATCAAGATACAATGACTTTAGGTTCGGGCAATTTTGAGCTGCCCGCATCAATGCGGCGTTCGTCATTTGGTCGCACCAAATTTTTCGTAATTTTTGGCAGTATGAAAAAATTTGCATAAACCCGTCATTGTCGACCTTGTGATTATCAAAAAAAATAATTTCTTTTAAATTTGGGCAGTTTTTTGCAATGGAGTGCAGGCTATTATTGGTGAGGCGATTGCAAGCCGAGAGGTTGATGCTTTCTAGTTGAGGGCAACCTTTAACAAGGGCCTCAATGCCGGTATCTTTAAGTTTTCTGCAATGGTCGAGGTTGATCTGTTTCAGTCCCGGACAATGCCGGGTGATGATCTTTAAACATTTGTTGTTGATTTTTGTATCGGATAAATCCAGAGATTTTAGGGACGTGAATTTCTCGAATTTCTTAATGGCTTTTGTCTTGACCGTTGAGCTCGATATCCATTTCAGTTCTTGAATGTGGGAAAAGTACTCGCACACAAGATTGATTCGCCAGGAGCGTATCTGGTGCTTAAATAAATCAAGGCTTTCAATTCGTTTCAAGTGAGCAGAATTATTTTTGAAAAATCTGATCAAAACTTCTTGATCGCTAATAATGTGCCCGGAAAGGTCGAGGACAATTTTGAGGCCTGTTCTGGCAATAATTTCAAAACAGGGAAAAAAATACGGGTCTCGGGTGATTCTGTAGAAATGTCTGCTTACTAGAGACAGGTTTAGAAAGTCACGGGGATTTTCCAGACAGCGTTGAAATATTTGAATGAGGACCTCATCAGGAAGCTTATTTAAAAAAAAATCAGGAACTGAAAGAATACGCGAATTGACCGGATTCATAAAAGCCTCCAACGTTTTGCCGATTGTAGGCGAATTTAATAATTATGAGTCTGTAAATTTTGTCTGATGGCCTCATAGAGTCCGATTCCTACGGACGTAGCTAAATTCAAACATCTTGCGTTGGCAGTCATTGGGATTTTGACGCATCGGTCGGGCCATTTTTCATGAAATTGACAGGGGAGCCCTTGAGTTTCCGAGCCGAATACTAGTTGGGCGTTTTCAGGGTACTCGATTTCATAGTGAAGTTTTTCCGCTTTGCTGGAGAAAAAGTAAAAAGGGCGGCCTCCTCCGAGAAGGTATGTCTCAAGATCCTCATGCTCAGTGATTTTTACTTCCTTCCAGTAATCCAGTCCGGCTCTTTTGAGCTGCCTGTCGCCGGTTTGAAAGCCAAGAGGAGTAATTAGGGTGAGGGAACATCCTGTCACGGAGCAGGTTCTGACAATGTTTCCCGTATTCTGGGGAATTTGAGGCTGAAAGAGGATAATTTCGAGATTATGATTCATTTTCACTTCAAATTATAATGGAAAACGATTAAATCTGAAATAAAGAGAGAGGATTCTTGCATGGAAGAAAAGCCCGAAAAGCCGGTAAGCGGCAAAATAGAGAAAAAAAAGGAAAAGGAAGAAGATTTGGGTGGGCTTGGCGATGTGGGCCCGGGCATGGCGGGCCTTGCCGATATCTTTGGCAGCCTTTTTTCCGGAGGCGACGAGGCAGGCTCCGGGCAAAAAGTCATTCCGTCGAAAGTTACAGGAAAGTCCTTTACGCACTGGAGTGAGTTAACTTACCTGAAAGAATTGAAATTGAAGCATTGTCCCAAGCTTTCCGATAAGGATTTGAAAGCGCTAGCCAATCTTACGAATTTGGAAGTGTTGGATTTGAGCGGGTCGAATATAACCGGTAACGTTTTCAAATACACTAAGGATTTTACCTCTGTGCGTGAAGTGATAATGCTCAATTGCCCCCGTTTGTCCGATAAAGGTCTTAAGCACTTGAATCATCTGCCTAATCTCGAGGTGTTGAAAATCTCGGGCGCCGATATTACAGGGGTCTGTTTTAAAGATTGGAAATCTTTGAAATACCTTAGGGAATTAAGCATCACCGGCTGTCCAAGGCTTATAGATAAAAATCTTCGGTATCTCAACGAACTCAAATCTTTGGAGAAACTCGATTTATCGGGCGTTATTGGATAACTTTGATCCCTAATTCCATCAGTTGTTTGTGATCGACCGCTGCCGGGCTCTCCATCATGAGGTCCGCTGCTTTTTGCGTTTTTGGAAAGGCGATAACATCTCGGATGTTGTCGGTGTTGGTCAAGATCATAATGAGCCTGTCCAGGCCGAGGGCGATGCCGAGATGGGGTGGGGTGCCGTATTTTAGGGCTTCGATAAAAAAGCCGAAGCGCTGTGCGAGGTCTTCTTCCGAGAGATCAAGAAGTTCAAAAATCCTGTGTTGCAGGTCGCTGTCGTGAATTCTTTGAGATCCCGAACCGATTTCATAGCCGTTTAAAACAAGGTCGTAGCTCGACGACCGCACTTTCAACGGGTCGGAGTCAAGCAGGGGTATATCCTCTTCCAGGGGAGAGGTGAACGGATGGTGCTCCGTTTCTAATTGATGGC
>SLFE01000114.1 GCA_007124415.1 Waddliaceae bacterium
GAGAATATGAAAATCCTTATGCTCGAGTATTTCCGAGATGGTGTACTGAAGGTCTTTATAGCTCATGGTCTTGTCCTCGCCGATAATGACGACGAAGGGGTTCGGCAGTTTTTCCCTTCTTTGGATGGCCAGCTCAATGGCGTCTGTCAAATCGTCCAAATGAAGGAAGGGGTTGCCGTGGGATGTATCGCCGGGAAATAGGTGGGCGTTGAGCTGGTGCTCGTAAATTCTTTGGATGTTGTGGGCGATCGGGATCGAGTGGCACATGTCGTCGTAGCAGCCGGCGATCTGCATGATGACCGCGGGAATGTCGCCGTGCAGCTCGTGGATGATCTTTTCGGTTTTTACTTTTGATTTCGGATAGTCCCACTTAGGCTCGACAGGCGAGTCTTCGTTGATGGTCTCGCCGACTTCGCAGGGCTTGTAGATAAGAAGGGTGCTTGAGAACATGAACTGGTCGACCTTGTCGAATTTTTGGTTGAGCCCCTCGAGCAGCCTTTTGGTTCCCTGAACGGTGATGGCGTCGTAGAGCTCCGGCTTTTGATTGGAGAAAGAGTAATAGGCGGCAAGGTGGATGACAGGTCCGATTTCAGCTCCGTATTTGTTTCTGACCTCATCCAAGGCGTTGTTGACGCTCTCGTCTGAAGACATGTCCATATTGATATGAATCATGTCCTTTTCGTGGGGGTGTTCGTGCCTGTCGAAGCCGATAACTTGATACTCATCGGCAAACCGATGGACGCAGAGTTTGCCTATCCGGCCGCTCGATCCTGTGATTAACATGACTTTCTTATCTTTTGCCATTTCTCAACCTCAACAAATTGAATAGTTTAAATTTGATTTAAAATTCTTCCTTATACTTTTTCTATAAGGAATCATTTGAAATGAGGCAAGGGATAAAAAAAAGCCCCGAATATCATTGATATTCAGGGCGATGCGGAAAGAGAGGGATTCGAACCCTCGATACCCTTACGGGTATACGTCCTTAGCAGGGACGCGCCTTCGGCCGCTCGGCCATCTTTCCATGGGCAAAGAACACTTATTGTATACGACCCCTTTGATTTTGGGCAACCATTTCAGGCAAGATCTTTGTTGCCGAATATATGGGAAAGAAAGTATAGTTTTCGCAAAAAAAGAGGTGCTTATGATGAATCTGAGAGTTTTCGAATCCTCCGCCCGGGACGGCATCCAGAGCCTAGCAAATAGGATACCTACTAATATTAAAATTGGACTTGTCGACCGTATTGCAAAGGCGGGGATAAAGGACATCGAGGTCGCCAGCGCGACAAAGCTTGAGCAAATGGACGATGGGGAGGCGGTTTTTAGGGGAATCGATAGAAGCGGACCCGCCCGTTTTTGGGTTCTCGTTCCGAATCCCAGGGGGCTTGCCACGGCAAAAAGCTGGGGGGCGCGGCATTTCGGGCTGATCGCGTCGGCCTCCGACGAGTTTTCACAAAAGAACACAAATATGGGGATCGCTGAAGCCTTTAAAGAGCGGCACGTTCCCATGCTCAGAGAGATAGACGGCGAGGGGATGGATGCCAGAGTTTATTTGTCCTGCTGTTTCGGATTTAAAAGCGCAGATGACGTGCAGGAAGAAGATGTTGTCGAACTTGCCAAAAGCTTTTCCTTTTTAAAGGGAAGAGTTGTCATCTGCGATACGACAGCTCGGGCCACGCCTGAAAAAGTGGACAGTCTTTTTCGGAAATTAGCGGATGAAAATTTTAAAGAAGGAGAGTTGTCCGTTCATTTTCACGGTTCGCCGGATCTTGTGATGGATAATCTCGACGCGGCTGCCTCTTCGCCCCTTGTCGGAACTATCGACACTTCTTTGAGGAGGCTGGGAGGGTGTCCCGCGGCAATGAAAGAAAGAGGACGCGATCTTAATAACGCTCCGACGCAGGACGTGGTTGCTTTTTTGCGCGAGCGAGGATTTGCAACTGATGTAGACATCGGCAAGCTTGATGAGGCGGGCGCCTTCATTATGCCGCATCTTTAGAAACCCCCTTCTTTTTAGCGAAGGGGGCGAAAGCCGGTGGATTAAATTCCTGACGGCAGGCAGATGCTGCAAGCGGCGTCATCGCCGGTCACAAAATCTTTCAAGTCGCGGTTGAATCTGCGGCATGAGGTGAGATGGACCACTGTTCCATGTCCTGTGTATGTGATGAACCGGCTGTCTGTAAACGGCTCGGTTGAGGGGCTCGTGCAGTCGGTGCACTCGCCGGGTATTGCCGGATTGTCATGCCCTGTGCTCACTCCGAAAAAGGATGCGCCCACAGCCCTTCTGGATATGGGGTGGACATCCCCGGATGTGCCGTAGAGAGTCAAAACCGGAATTTCTATGTCTGCCATAAGATGGGCGACGCTTTCGGTCAGGGTGCCGAGAAACACCCTTTCGAAAATCGCCGGTGTGGCTGTCAGGGCATAATCGGTCGCAAGGTTCATGATAGTTTGTTCCACTTCCGGACAACTTTGCGTGGCAAAGCTTCCGCCGAACAAAAGATTAAGAGTCATTGCCGGATCAACGTGATACAGCCCTACCAGTTGCTGAGCCTGCTCGACATTGAGAAAGGCGAGCGAGCAGGGGTCGTCGCTGACGACTTCATCCAAGGTCGCCGATTCCAAGACCAGCTTTGTGATCGCATGAGGGTCGTTCTTATAATCAGTGGCATACCATACGCCCACTTGCCCTTGGGTGTCGACTGCCACAAAAGTAATCGGCCCTTGCGGGTCGAGCTCTTCTAGCAATTTGTGTAAAAAAGTAGCCTGCTGCCTGAAAGAATATCCGGTGTGTCCGTTGACGCCGTCAAGATCTGCCGGATCGGTATGGCTGGACAGTCCATACCCTATGGGGTCGTAGGAGA
>SLFE01000253.1 GCA_007124415.1 Waddliaceae bacterium
AAGTGTTAAATAAGGCATTAAGCGGGCTTTGCTACTTTTTTATTTCACGCCCGCCTCCTCATATCGACTATGGGATATGAGGGTATGGTGTGCCCGATAATAGTGGGACGTTGGAGCAAAAAGGGAGGTGACACAAGTCTGCAATCGCTCGAAACCACGCTCTTTGGGCGTTAGTTCATAGAACTTTGAAACTTGAATATGAAAATGAACTCTCCGAATTTTTCGGTGAGGTTGAAAATTAAGGGAAAGCTTTTGCATTGCCGCAAGAGCGGCTGTTTCCCTGGTGAATCACAGCATCCGGAATGTATGGAATGCTTTGACATTGATCTCTTCTAAAGTAACAAATGCAAGCGTTGAAATAGAGAGATCGCCTTCCTCTTCGTTGGGGAACGAAGAAAAAGGTCAGTCAAGCAGGAAACATTTCGCATCTGTCATTTGGCGGGGGGTGAAAATAGCGTTTGCCGAATAGGTTCGAAATGGAGGAATTTGGAACTTTCGGCAACTTTTCGGCAATCGATAAGCTTTTCTTGAGCTACTTTCACAAGTAGATGGAGTTTAGTGCTGTGAGTCAAGAAGATTGCTCACTCGCTTATGATGAGATAGAACAGGAATACGATCTTAAGACACAAGACAGCAAACCTGAGATTAATCTACTCATCGCGAAAGCGAACTCAACAGAGGCTTGCCAACCGATTCGCATATCGGGAAGCCTCGCAATTTCCCTCTAGTAAACCGAGGGGAGAATAAACGATCTGAAAGGTGCGGCAATTTGATTTGCCGCCCCTTTTTTTTTGCTAAAAAGAGATAGGCAACAGTATTGTATATTAATTATAAATAGGTTAAAGTAATAGTTTTTCCCTGTATCGAGGAGTTAGCAGCCGCATGTCCAAAAAACCCCTTATCATCGTGGAGTCTCCCGCGAAAATCAAAACCTTGAAAAAATTTCTGGGATCAAAATTTAATTTTGAATCTTCAGTCGGCCATATCCGCGATCTGCCGGAAAAGGATTTCGGCATTGATCTGGAAAATGACTTCGAGCCGGTTTATCAAATCCTCCCCGACAAAAAAAAGGTCATGGACAAGCTGAAAAAAGCGGCCAAAAACGCTGAATTTGTCTACCTCTCCCCCGACCCCGACCGCGAAGGGGAAGCCATAGCATGGCATATCAAGCAGGCCCTTCCCGACTCGGTCACATGCAAGCGGGTCTCATTCAACGCTCTGACAAAGGAGGAGGTCTCCAAATCCCTTGAAAATCCCAGGGAAATCGATCAATCCCTGGTCAATGCCCAGCAAGCCAGGCGGCTTCTCGACCGCATTGTCGGCTACAAAATTTCCCCGATCCTCAACCGCCGGATTCAAAGAGGGCGGTCCAAGGGCGTTTCTGCAGGCAGGGTTCAATCGGTAGCGCTGAAGCTCGTCGTTCAAAGAGAGAAGGAAATCGAGGCGTTCAAGCCAACCGAATACTGGAACCTGGGAGCAGTCCTCGCTCCCGAGCAGGATGACAAGACATTCAAAGCCTCGCTCTACTCGGTCGATGCGAAAAAGGTCGAAAAGGAGCCGGTTGAAGGCAAAGACGTTTATCTGATCGGCTCCGAAGAAAAGGCCAATGAAGTTCTAGAACGCATGAAAGACGTGCCGTATAAAGTGGCCAAGGTCGAGCGAAAGGAAAAAAAGCGCAATCCCGTCCCTCCGTTCATCACTTCAACGCTCCAACAGGAAGCCAGCCGCCACTTCGGCTACTCCACAGCGAGAACGATGAGCATCGCCCAGCAGCTCTACGAGGGTCTCGACCTCGGCAACGAAGGAACAGAAGGTTTGATCACCTACATGCGTACCGACTCGGTCCGGGTCGAACCGCCGGCGATCAATGAGGCGCGCCGCCATATCGAATCCCGCTACGGAAAGGAATATCTTCCCGAAAAACCGAAAAACTATACCTCGAAAAAAAATTCCCAAGACGCGCACGAAGCGATACGCCCCACCAACCTCCACCACCATCCCGACATGGTCAGGCCCTTTCTTTCCAACGAGCAGTTCAATATCTACCAATTGATTTGGCAGCGGTTCATCGCCTCTCAGATGCTTCCCGCCATCTACGACACCCTATCGGCAGACATAAAAGCAGGCGATGATATTATCCTCCGCGCGACCGGCTCGATCCTGAAATTTGCCGGATGGCTTGCCGCCTATCACGAAATGATGGATGACGAGGAAGAGGAAGAGGAAAAATCGCTTCCGAATCTTCAAGAGGGCCAGAGCCTCAA
Source organism: Waddliaceae bacterium (assembly GCA_007124415.1). GTDB lineage: Bacteria > Chlamydiota > Chlamydiia > Chlamydiales > SLFE01 > SLFE01. The sequence continues at coordinate 2,265 of SLFE01000253.1, forward strand.
TCTCATCGAGCTCTTATCCGATCAAGCGTTCACGAGGCCCCCGCCGAGATTCACCGAGGCCTCCCTTGTCAAGGAGCTGGAAAAATCGGGAATCGGACGCCCTTCGACATACGCGGCGATTATGAACAAGATTCAAAACCGCGAATACACCGTCAAAGAAAGCGGCCGCCTCAAGCCGACAGAGATCGGAAGGGTCATTTGCGACCTGCTCGAAGAGAATTTCACTCAAATCATGGACATCGGCTTCACGGCCAATATGGAAGATGATTTGGAGCTTGTCGCTACCGACGAGAAGGACTGGAAGACAATCATACGCGATTTTTGGAAAGATTTCGAACCGACCCTGGAAAATGCCGAAAAATCGGCATTCGTTCCGAAGATCATGACCGACATTCCCTGCCAAAAATGCGACGGAAAGCTTCAAAAGATTTGGTTCAAGTCGAAATACTTTTACGGATGCTCCAATTATCCCGACTGCGACTTCAGCGCCCCCATCGAACAGCTGGAATTTTCCAAGGACGACTACGCCGAAGATTTCGACTGGGACCAGCCCTGCCCCAAATGCGGAGAGGAGATGAAAATCCGCCACGGAAGAT
>SLFE01000203.1 GCA_007124415.1 Waddliaceae bacterium
CTTTAGATCTGAAGCTGTATCGTCTGACAGATTTTTATAAGGCCCATCTATGAACAGACACTCCTTGCCCAGCTCTAAAGAGCTGCGCTACGTCGCATCAATTCATATCTAGACCTTCTAAAAAACTGTCAGACGAGATTAGGGCACAATCAGGGGTTTGACGTCATCGAGAGGGGATTCGAGGCATTTCAGGGTTGTGGTTAATCGCAAAATTTAGTAATATAACCCTTAAAATTTCATGTTGGAGTGATTAATGAAAAAGAAAATACATCCAAAATACCAAAAAATCCTGTTTGTGGACTCCTCGACAGGTCATAAATTTGTATGCGGGGCCGCTATGGACCCTGAGGAAAAAGATACTTTCGAGGGTGTCGAGTATCCGGTTTGCAGGGTTTCGATCTCTTCTCAGTCGCATCCGCTCTTCACAGGAAAATCGGGGCTTGTGGACACTGAAGGGCGTATTGACAAGTTTAAAAAGCGCTATGAGGCCAAGCGTCAATCTGCTAAAAAGCAGGTTGAGGCTGCAAAAGAGGCCGAAGTGACGGCAAAGAAAAAGCCTGTCAAAAAGAAAACTTAAGCTCGTTTCTTGTGAATTTTCATCCGTCGTGCCTGCTTAGCTGCAGGCAGGACGGATATTTTTTTGTGTTCTGAACCTCCTCAATCAAGAGTGTGATATGAAAGAAAAGATAAAGTCGCTGATCGGCCGGCTAGGCGAGGTTGAAGAGGCTTTGGGGCAGCCTGACGTCATTCAGGACCAGGAGAAGTACCGGTCGCTGACTCAGGAGCATGCGCGTTTATCCGAAATCAAGAATGCCTGGAACGACTTGCAGGAGTCGGAAAAGCAGCTAAGCGACAATAAGAAGATGCTTCAGGAGGAAGATGATCCTGAATTTCTCGCGGTTTTGAAAGAAGATAGCAAAAAGCTCGAAGCCGCTATCCGCGATCTGACTGTCACGCTGGATAATCTGCTCGTTCCTCCTGATCCGTTAGACAACCGCAATACGATCATAGAGGTCAGAGCCGGTACCGGCGGCGCCGAGGCGGCCCTTTTTGTCGCCGATTGCGTCAGGATGTACAAGCTCTATTCCGAAAGGATGGGCTGGAGCTACGAACTACTTTCATGCACTCCTTCGGAGATGGGCGGTTTCAAAGAGTATGTCATGGTGGTGTCGGGGCCTAATGTGCACCGCTTCCTGCAGCATGAGGCGGGCACCCACCGCGTGCAGCGCGTGCCCGAGACCGAGGCGCAAGGACGGGTGCACACATCGGCCGTGACGGTGGCTGTGCTTGCCGAGCCGACTAAAGAGGAGGAGATCGATGTTGAAGAAAAGGACCTGCGGATCGACACTTTCCGCTCTTCCGGAGCGGGGGGACAGCATGTCAATACGACCGACAGCGCCGTCCGCATCACCCATATTCCTACCGGAATCGTCGTTGCCTGCCAGGAGGAGAGGAGCCAGCACAAGAATAAGGAAAAGGCTATGAGGTTCCTGTCGGCGAAAATTGCCGAACAGGAGAGAATTCAAAAAGAAAAGGAAATGGCCTCGAAGCGGTCCGAGCAAGTCGGAACTGGGGACCGTTCAGGCAGGATCCGCACTTACAATTACCCGCAGAACCGCTTAACCGACCACCGCATCAATTTGACGCTGTATAATCTCGACCGCGTGATGCAAGGCGAGTTGGACGAGATTACATCCACTCTTGTCAAACACTTCCACCAAGAAAAAATGAATGAAAGCGGTTAATGATATCTTGGTCCGGTCGGCAGAATATTTAGAGGAGAGGGGAGTCGAATCCCCGAGGCGGCTTGCCGAGCAGATGCTTTGCGGTCTATTGAATCTTTCCAGAATGGATCTTTACCTAGGCTTCGACAGGCCGCTCAATGATGAAGAGCTGGCGCAATGCCGAAGCCGGCTGAAAAGGCTCGGGGAAGGGGAGCCGATTCAATACATTGAAGGCGTTGTCGACTTTCTCGGCTGCTCCATTGAGGTGGGGCCTTCAGTTCTGATACCGCGGCCCGAGACCGAAGAGCTGGCAAGCAAAATTGTGGAAGAGCTCAAAATCTCTGATTTGCAAGGAAAAAGGCTTTGGGATATTTGCGCCGGATCGGGATGTCTTGGCATTGCCATAAAAAAGGCCTGTCCCGAGCTTGAGGTGGTCATGTCCGATATTTCCGCCGACGCCTGCCGGATTGCCGGAAAAAATGCCGGGAATAACCGTGTGGAGGCCAAGTGCCGTCATGGCGATTTGTTTGCCCCTTTTGAAAATGAAACCGCCCATTTTATCGTCTCCAACCCCCCTTATGTTTCCGAGTCGGAATACAGGGGCTTAAGCCGGAGTGTCAAGGGGTATGAGCCTGAGCAGGCCCTCGTTGGCGGCGCTGACGGTTTGGAGGTTTATCGGCGGATAGCCAAAGACTTAAAAAAATATTTAGCGCCCGGCGGCAAAGCCTGGATGGAAATCGGTTTTTGCCAGGGAAATGACATCAAAGTGATTTTTGAACAAGCCGGTTTTGCCCGGCTGAAGGTGGAATGCGACCTGTCAGGGCATAATCGATTCTTTTCCCTTGAAAATGAATGAAATTTTGAGTATTATGAATGCCGATCTCATGTATTATAGAGGACACTGATTTAACATGCTCGGCACTCTGACAGACCAGCTGCAAGGAATATTCACAAAACTTCGCGGAAAGAAAAAGCTCAGCGAAGACAATATTTCCGAAGCGGTGCGCGAAGTTCGGCTAGCACTTTTGGAAGCGGACGTCAATTACGGCGTGACCAAGACCCTGGTCAAGAGAATTAAGGAAAAGGCGCTTGGAAGCGAAGTGCTTCAGTCCGTATCGCCCGGGCAGCAGTTTATCAAATGCGTCCACGATGAACTCGCAGCGCTTATGGGAGGCGAAGAAGCTCCCCTTGATTTGAGCGGCTGGCCGGCAGTTATCATGCTTTGCGGCCTTCAGGGGTCGGGAAAGACGACGCAGTGCGCTAAATTGGCTCGCTATATCATGAAGAACCACGGCAAAAAGAGGCCGCTTCTTCTGGCATGCGACTTGCAAAGGCCGGCGGCAATCGAGCAGCTCAAGACATTGGGCAGCCAGATCGGCGTCGAAGTGTTTACCGGCACAGGCGATGCCGTATCGGTCGCAAAGGCGGGGATGGAGTACGCCAACGTTAACCGGCACGACCTTGTCATTGTCGATACGGCGGGCAGGCTCCATATCGATCAAGGGCTCATGGAGGAGCTTAAGCAGGTCAAGCAGGTGACAAAGCCCAATGAGGTTCTTTTCGTCGTCAACGCGACGATAGGGCAGGACGCGGTGAATGTGGCCGCCGAGTTCAATCAGCAGATTGAAATGACCGGAACGATCCTCACCATGCTTGACGGAAACACACGCGGCGGCGCGGCCATTTCGATTCAGGAGGTGACGGGAAAGCCGCTCAAGTTCGAAGGTGTCGGAGAAACGCTGGACGATATCCAGATTTTCAATCCATCATCGATGGCTGATCGCATTTTGGGCATGGGCGATACAATCAACCTCGTGCGCAAGGCGCAGGAGCACATCGACGAAGGTGATGCAAAGCAGCTTGAGAAGAAGTTGAGGGATGCGTCCTTTACTTACATGGACTATCTGAAACAAATTCAGATGGTCAAGAAAATGGGTTCTTTGAAATCCATTATGAGCATGCTGCCGGGTATGTCGCAGATGAAAGACATGGAGCTCGACGACTCGGAGCTGCTAAAAGTTGAAGCGATAATTTTATCGATGACGAAAGACGAGAGGGTCGGCAATGCCGAGCTGATTCCCGGCCGCCGCAAGCGAGTTGCCCGGGGCAGCGGAACATCGGTTCACGATGTCAACAAGCTTGTCAAGTCGTTCAAACAAGCAAAACAGTTTTTTAAGAAAATGCCAAATATGAAACAAATGCAAAAGATGATGGGAGGTGCCAAATGGCGCTAAAGATTCGACTGAGACAGCACGGACGGAAAAACCGTCTTTTTTACCGCGTTGTGGTCGCAGATGTCCGCTCTCCGCGCGATGGTAAATATGTCGAATGTGTGGGTTGGTATAACCCTTTTGAAGATGAACAGGAAAAAAAGCTGCATCTCAAAGAAGATAGAATTGAACACTGGTTGAACAACGGCGTTCAGCTTAGTGAAAAGGCCGAAGCGCTGGTAGCTCGAGGAGCGCCTGCGGCTCTCAAGGCTCATAAGGAAAAACAAGCGGCTCATCGCGTGAAAGTGGCTGCAAAAAGGCGTGAAGCCAGACAAAAAAGCCAATAAGCCTTAAAAGTTGCATGGAAAGAGAACGGAATCCCAAAGTAACCATTGATATTTTGTCTCTCTTTCCCGAATACTTTTCAGGCCCTTTTGATCACAGTATGATTAAAAGGGCTAAAGATGCAGGTTTGATCGATATTCGGCTGACGGATATCAGAGATTTTGCAAAAGGGCGGCATAAGCAGGTGGACGACCGGCCCTACGGCGGCGGCCCCGGAATGGTGATGATGGCAGAGCCTGTCGTCGATGCCGTTCGGAGCGTCAAGTCGGAAAAGTCGCATGTTGTGTACCTCAGCCCCCAAGGCCGGACATTGACGGCCGATAAGTGCAGGGAGCTGTCAACGCATAGTCACCTGATATTTTTATGCGGGCACTATGAAGGCGTGGACCAAAGGGCTTTGCAGCTTGAGGTCGATGAAGAGATTAGCATCGGAGACTATGTGCTCACCAACGGGTGTCTGGCATCGATCGTTGTGATCGATGCCCTGCTTCGATTTGTACCCGGTTTTTTAGGGAATGAGGAGGCCTCAAGGCAAGATTCCTTTTCCGAGGGAATTTTGGACTGCCCTCATTATACGAGGCCGGAAGTGTATGAAGGGATGGAAGTCCCGAAAGTTTTATTAAGCGGTAATCATCAGCAGATTGCCAAGTGGCGCAAACAGCAAGCGGTGAAAAAAACGAGTGCCGCGCGTCCCGATCTGCTAAAGAATAAAGGAGTCGAGACTCATGAGTAAATCAGCTGTCATTCAAAAGCTGGAAGAAGGATCTCTTATAAAGAGACCGAATTTCAAGGTAGGGGATACCGTCAATGTGCATACCCGCATTATTGAAGGTTCTAAAGAACGGGTGCAAGTTTTCCAGGGAACCGTGATCGCCAAGAAAGGCTCCGGCCTATCTGCGACATTTACTGTCCACCGGGTTGCCTACGGTGAAGGCATGGAGCGTGTTTTCATGGTTCACAGCCCGCGCATATCAAAAATTGAGATTTTAAGGCGCGGACGCGTCAGACGCGCGAAACTCAACTACATCCGCGGGAAAAAAGGTAAAAAAGCCAAAGTCAAGGGTGATCTTGCCGCGTTTTACAAAGACGCCAGAGAAAACGCCGAAGAGCTTGCCAAAGAAGAGCAGGCGAAGCGTGAAGCTGCTGCCCAGCCCCCCGCAGAAGAAGTTGTCTCTGCTAAGACAGAAGAACAAGACGCCACCTCTCAAAGCGAAAGCTGATGTAGATAATACATGGGCGGGGAAGATAAGCTTTTTTATGAGAAGCGGGCCCGCGATCGGGGGTATAACCTGGTCGCGGGAGTTGATGAAGCGGGACGTGGACCTCTGGCAGGTCCGGTTGTGGCCGCATGCTGCGCTTTTCGAAAGGATGTGAGAATCGAAGGGATCGACGACAGCAAAAAGCTTACGGCTAAAAAGCGGCAGGATGCTTATCGCTTGCTTGCAAAACACCCCCAAGTGCTCTACTCGATCGGCATTGTCGAGCCTGATGAAATTGACAGGATCAACATTTATCAGGCGACTATCAAGGCTATGACAATGGCCATTGACGGAATGCCTGAAAAACCGGATTATGTCATTGTGGACGGGATGAATCTGCTCCATCCGGAAGCGGCGACAGAGAAGCTTGTCAAAGGGGACGCCCGCTCGCTGACGGTCGGGGCCGCTTCAATTTTGGCTAAAGTGACCCGGGACGAAATCATGGAACGCTATCATGACAAATGGCCTTGCTACGGCTTCAATCGGAACCGGGGATACGGAACAGTCGAACACCTGAAAGCGCTTGAGGAAAATGGGCCGTGCGAGATACACAGAGCTTCTTTCCAGCCTGTTAAAAGCCTCATTGAGGAATTGAGTATATGTTAAAAAGCATGACAGCTTACGGGCGCGCATCGGAAAAAATTACGGCAGGATCCCTGACGGTTGAAATTCAGTCTGTCAATAGAAAGCATCTCGATATCAAAGTTCATGGTCCTGCAGAACTCCGCCGTTTTGAAATTGACATTCAAAATTGGATTTCCGAATCTGTCCTCAGAGGCCAGGTAACTGTTAAAATCAATTTGACTTTTGAAGGGCAGTCGCCGGTTTCCGTCAGCCCCAACATTGAGCTGGCAAGGCAAATTAAAACTTCTGCGGATGAAATTGCGAGGGAGCTGGGAATAGAAGATCCTCATTTTTCGACGCGGCTCGTTGCCGGCAGCAAAGACATATTGAATACTAGCGATGAAATAAAAGATGAAAAGCTTTGGAAGCAGGAGCTGAAAAATACACTTGGCAAAGCGCTTAAACCCTATAGTGAGATGAAAGTCTTCGAGGGGCAAAAGCTTTATGAGGATTTCAAGGAGCGCATCGACATATTGGCAAGGTGCATTGAGGCCATCGACAAATTTTCCGAGCGATCAACTGAAGCGATGAGGAAAAAGCTTACCGATACTCTCGATTCTGTACTCTCCGAAAAAATCGAAAAAGAAGAGGCTTTGCTGCGAGAGGTATGCCTTTATGCGGAAAAAGTGGATATTTCAGAGGAAATCATACGCTTTAAAGTACATTTGGAACATTTTAAGACGACAATGGAAATGGAGGGGTCTTTGGGTAAAACGCTGGATTTTATCGGCCAGGAGCTATTTCGAGAGGTCAATACCATAGCTTCCAAAGCCGCCGATATTGAAATATCCCGAAAAACAATTGAAATTAAGACAGAGCTTGAGAGGATTCGCGAGCAATTGCAAAACGTTGAATAGATGATGAATGAATTTAGAAGAAACGGCAAGTTGGTGGGAAGCACTGACAAGGGTAAAATTTTTGTTCTTAGCGCTCCTGCGAGAACAGGAAAAACGACACTGGTACGGATGCTGACCGAGGAGTTTCCTCAAGTTATTCAAAGCATCTCATACACTTCGAGGGAGCCAAGACCTCATGAACGAACGGGAGTCGATTATCATTTTGTGGCAAAAGAAAAATTCAAGGAGAAAATTACATCCGGGGATTTTCTGGAGCACGCAGTTGTTTACGAAGATTATTATGGAACCGATCAACGCTGGGTGGAAGAGAGGCTCAAGCAGGGAAAGCATGTCTTTCTCGTCATTGATACTCAAGGGGCCAGACAACTTATGGGAAAAGTCCCCGCTGTCTTTATTTTCGTCTATCCTCCGAGCTTTGAGGAATTGAAAACCAGGCTTGAAGAGAGAAAAACGGAAAGCAGTCAAGTGATTGAAGAAAGGCTTTCCTGGTCCAGGCAGGAGCTAGAGGCGGGAAAACTTTACCAATATAACATCGTTAATGACGATCTGAATATAGCTTATCAGGTATTGAGGAGCATTGTCATTGCCGAAGATCACAGCAAGGAGAACATTTATGGAATTTGATAATTACATTACGAATGAAAAAATCAAAAAGAATTACGAGAGTCAATTCGACTTGGTCAATCATTTGATCGAAGAGGCCCGGAACATGATTAAGTCGGGGAGAGGATCGAGGGTCAGGACCGATTCCGACAATGTTGCTGTCAACATAGTTGCGGAGATTATGGCCGAGGAAAACAAGTCGGAGGAGCACAATTTTGTTGAAAAAGAGTTGAAAGTCGAAATCGACAATCAAGTTCCGACTGCTGAAGAGGAAGTGGAACTCGCTAGCCCCTGATGGATACGGTTTCAGCTGTTTTTATTTTGCTTGCGCTTGTTATTCTGCTTATGGGCACAATCCTTTGGATTGGTTGGACATTAACGGTAAAATCCAAGCGTGTCTTGAGCCCTTACAGTAAAACACCGCTCCGTTACGCCAGTACGATTCGTTATACGACCAAATTCATTGTTCAGAAATACTTGAAGGATATGGAAGATTATCACAATCGGGTTTTCAACATCAATTATGCAGCTGTGGATCGAGAAAACGGAATGCTGTTTCCCGACTGCGTCTCTTGGACGGGCCGAATCCGCGTCGATTGGACATTTTTGCAAAAAAGAAGGCCCGGCAATTGGGTTTCCTGGGGAAGCCTTCCCATAGATCGCCAGCAGGATTTTTTCGAAAAGCACGGCTCATTAACTGATTTTCAGACCGAATTCTCCAGCCCCAGTCCGCTACCTCAGAATGTAGAGATGGAATATGTTTATATTAAACCGGGCCCTCTGTATGTTAATTTGGAAAATGACGAAGTTATGGGATGGAAAATCATTCCCCATACCGACCTGCAAGTCCTCGTTGTTAAAGAACCTATAAAAGACTATTGACTATGAAAGAAAAAATACTGATCACATCCGCTTTACTCTATTCAAACGGCCCCTTGCATTTCGGGCATGTCGCCGGCGCTTACCTGCCTGCCGATTGCTATGCCAGGTTTCAAAGATTAAAACAAAACGATGTTCTCTTTATCAGCGGCTCCGACGAATACGGCATCGCCATCACGCTAAGCGCGGAAATAGAAGGCCGCAGCCCTAAGGAGCAGGTTGATCATTATCATAAAATGAATCAAAGCCTCTTCGATCAATTGGGAATCACTTTCGATCATTATTCCCGGACGACTTGGGAAGGGCATAAAAAACCTGTCCAGGAGTTTTTTCTCGAGCTTCTTGAAAATGGATATATCGAAGAAAAGGTGACCGACCAGCTTTATTCTGATAAAGAGGGCAGATTCCTTGCCGACCGCTATGTTGTGGGAGAGTGCCCCTCTTGCGGCTATGATCCCGCCCGGGGAGACGAATGCCCTAAGTGCGGAGCCAGTTATGATGCTATACAGCTTAAAAATCCCAGGTCGAAAGTTTCCGGTGCCGAACTGAGCCGCAAACCAACAAAACATTGGTTTCTTTTGCTGAACTTGTTCAAAGAACGATTAACCCACTGGCTGTCTCAAAAGGAATGGAAGTCGAATGTTGTGAACTTTATCAAAGGCTACGTCGAAAACCTTCATCCAAGAGCCATTACCCGGGACACCTCCTGGGGAATTCCTATACCTCTTCCCAATACCGAAGGTAAAGTTCTTTATGTATGGTTCGACGCTCCCATCGGCTACATCTCAGCAACGATGGAATGGGCGCTTAAAAGCAATGAGCCCGATAAGTGGAAAGACTATTGGCTCGATCCCGATGTTCGCCTCGTTAACTTCATCGGAAAGGACAACATCCCTTTTCACGCCGCGATCTTTCCTGCGATGATCATGGGGCAAAACCGCCCCTACAAACTTGTCGACGACATTCCGGCAAATGAGTTCTACAATCTCGAGGGACGCAAATTCAGCAAGTCGGAAGGATGGTTCATCCATCTCGAAGAGTTTTTGCAAAATTATACTGCCGATCAGATTCGGTTTGCGATTGCCTCGAACGCGCCGGAAACAACAGATTCGGAATTCACATGGAAAGATTTTCAGCTCCGGTGCAATTCAGAGCTGCTGGGAAAATACGGAAACCTCGTCAATCGGGTCATGGTGTTTGCCAGAAAACAGTGCGGCGCTAATATTCCGGCTTTCGGAACCCTCGGCCAGATCGATAAAGATTTTCTTGAAAAAATCGATGAGCTCACCGGCTATATCGAGGAAAGCTTCAGTAAATACAAGCTTAGGCAGGCCTCGCGGCTGATTATGGAACTGGCCGCGGCAGGGAACGTTTATTTCGATGCCAAGCGTCCATGGAAGGAGGTTAAAGAGAATCCGCAAGCTATGCAGACCACCGTGCGCTGCTGTCTGGAGTGTTTAAAGGCTCTGGCCATGATATCCTGCCCCGTTATCCCTGAAGCGGCCGGAAAAGTGTGGAAAATGCTTGGAAATACCTCCGATATCGAAAAACAATCATGGGACGATGTTCTCAGGACGCCGCTTGTGGAGGGGGGGCCTTTGGGCGAACCTGAAATTCTTTTCAGGAGAATAGAAGATTCGGAAATTGAGAATGAATTAGAAAAACTTCGAAGTTTAAACAATTAGGGAGACATTATGGACGTGGGTGGGGATCTACGCTATCAAAATGGACAAGGGCCGGCTTCAAGATTAAAAAAATATGCCTCGCATAAATTGTTGCGGCGAAAACCAAAGTCTGAAGTTCGATCAGAAAATCCCGTGGGCGGTTGGACAGCGTGCTTTGACAGCTGCCGCGACGATTCGGAACGACTTCGTATATTCAAGCTTTTTCAAAAAGCTCTTAGATCTAATGATCAACTCTTGGAACCTGTTTTTAAGCAGGTTAACCCAGAAACAAAAATCTATCTCATAAGCCATTATCCTGAAAAACAGTTATTCGACGTCTTGCCGGACAAAGAAGCGAATGAATGTCTAACGCACATGCCCCTGAATCAAGCTCTTTTAATTGCCGCGAACAAAAATTCCGAGGTATTTAGCAAAATTATAGAAAAACGGATCAAGATGGTCGGAAGTGACGCATTCGCCGATTGCTTTCACCGGGTTCCTGAGGGAAAGCATAGACGAAATCTCTTCAATCGGTTCGGTTTTGAATCTCAGTTTTTGCTCGCTGCAAAAGGAAACAATAGCTTGCAGGATCAGTTCAAAGCTAACTTTGTTGTATTTGCAAAAACTGACGGCGACTTTGTATTGAAAGTTCTTTCCCAATATGTTGGGAGGGTTCCGGATTCGTTTTTGATTGCATGCATCAAGATGTCGCCTGACGAA
>SLFE01000038.1 GCA_007124415.1 Waddliaceae bacterium
TAAATTTTTCGCCAGCTTTTTTGAATCGTCGACGCTTCCCTGAGAGGAATATCTCGACGGCATGCACACGGACAGGACATTTTCGGGTCCTAAAGCGTGGACCGCAATGCAGGCGGTGACAACCGAATCGATGCCGCCCGACATCCCAAGACATGCTTTTTTAAACCCAAGTTTGGCAAAGTAATCCTTCAGCCCCAGCGCCAAAGCCCGAAAAAGATCCCCTTCAACATCGGTATGCCACTCTTTAGGCTTTCCTTTTTTTTCAAGATCCACAAAAAGGGAATCCTCGCAAAATCCTTTAGCTCTTTCAATCAGGCTCCCCTCCTTGTCGACAAAGACACTGTAGCCGTCGAATATGAGGCTGTCGTTTCCTCCGACCTGATTGCAGATCAAAACAGGACACTGAAGCGTTTTAGCCGCTTTGCTGCCCGCGGCAAATCTCTTGGCAGGTTTATTCAAACTATAAGGAGACGAAGAAAGATTGATTAAAAGATCGGGGGAAAGCTTGTCGTAAAGCATAACGGGATCGCGGTCGTACCCTCCCCAAGAAATCGCCTCGGCATGCTGCCAAATATCCTCGCAGATCGTGACTGCCACTTTTTTCCCTGCTATATCCCAAAGCACAGCTTCCTTTCCCGGCTCGAAATAGCGCGTTTCACTAAAGACATCGTAGGTAGGAAGCAGCATTTTATCATAATAGCCCGCTATTTCACCATTGGACAAAACGGCCGCGGAATTAAAGAGTCCTTTTTCCCCTTTGCGGCTATTTTTTCTCGGCATGCCGACAAGAGCGCAGATGCCTTTCGTTTCCTTGAGGATTGTATGAAGCTGATATTCGGTTTCATCTATGAACTGGGGCAAAAGAAGAAGATCATCCGCGGGGTAGCCGGCCAAAGCCATCTCAGGAAACACAACAAGGCCGGCGCCCTCGTCCTTTGCCAAGCGTATCTGCCGGACGATCTTTTCTTTGTTTCCTGTTAAATCGCCGACCGTGGAATTGATCTGCGCAATTTGAATCTTCATCATCAGCTGCCGAAATCATCAAGGACAATATTTTCTCTCGGCACGCCATAATCGTCAAGCAATTTCATAACGGATGAGTTGTGCAGCGGAGGTCCGCAGACATAGTACAGACACTCTTCGGGCTCTTCCATATCTTTGAGCTGTCCCTCTTTAAAAGCGAGGTAAAGAAAATTTGTCTTCAAGGGATCGTCTTTGGGCCAGCCGCTCTCGATATCTTCTTTTGTCGGCTCGGAAAGCACAAGCTTGTAAGTGAAATTGTCGTGCTTCCGGTCCAATTCTTCGTACTCCTCCTGATAGATATTTTCCTTCAAAGACCGTGCGCCATACCAAAATGTGACATTCCGCCTGGTTTTTTCGGTGTTAAACAAATGCATAATATGGCTTCTTCCGAAAGAGGATCCGGCGCCGCCGATTAAGAAAATCAAGTCGCGGTCGTCATCTATCATGAACGATTCGCCGTAAGGGCCGGAAAGCTTGATTTTATCGCCCGGCTTCAACATGAACGTATAGGTCGAGCAAATACCCCAGGGGATATTGTCGGCAAGCTTTCCTTTGATGAAGGGGGGAGTCGCTATCCTGATATTGAACTTAAGCTTTTTGCCTTCGGCGGGATAGGAGGCAAACGAATAGGCTCTGACCACCTCTTCGCCGAGTCCGGTGAAGTCGATTTCCCTGTCGAACATTCCGAATTTTTCCCAATCCTCGAAGTACTGCTCGTCCATCGTCTCTTTCCAATCGCTCGTGTTGGTTTTAAAAGGAGGGACATGGAACTGCATGTAGCCGCCCGAGCGGTAGGGAATCTCCTCATCGACTTCGACAACCAGCTCCTTGATGAATGTTGCGACGTTATCATTGCTGACGACTTTTGCCTCGAGTTCCTGGACGGAGAGATACTTTTCCTCAATGTGCAAGTGCATGTCGTGCTTGACTTTGCTCTGGCAGGAAAGGCGCCACCCTTCCTTCAGCTCCCGCTTTGTAAAGGTGTCGACATCCGTCTGCAGCGGAACCCCGGCCCCCTCGATCACCTGCACTTTGCACTGCTTGCAGGTTGCCTTCCCTCCGCAGGGGGATGGCACAGGGATATTGTTGACCGAAAGGACGTTGAGCAAGGTCGATCCCGCGCGGTGGTGGATCGTTAAATCGGAATCGTCGTTAATTTTGATCTCAACCTCTTCAGAGCTGACAAGCTTCGCCCTGGTAAAGAGAATCATTGTCGCCAGTCCGACCCCGACAAAAACGAATGCTGCGACCGCATAGAGAATCAGCCTAAAATCGATATCTAAAGGGAGCTGGGCAAGTATATGAATATCAAGCATTATGAGCGCCTCTCAACTTACATTGTAGCAACTATAATATATAGCTTGAAACCCTTTTCGCATCAAGTGCCTCACTAGTGACATTTAAATCTTTAACTGCTAGAGTTATGCACTTCAAGCACATAAAGAAAAAATGATAAAATATTTGGCAAAATATTGCGATATCTGCAAAGACGCCCATCTTTGGTCCGATCATTTTTATCCATTTGGCGCCATGGTTGAAAATAAGCTGAAGGGGATCAAGGTTGAATAGAGGATCATTTTTTAGGGAGGGGCAGGGCTCCTCCTCTAACCCCTGATTGTGACCCTAATCCGCGGTGAGACGCTCTAGAAAATGATTAGATTTTTCAGCTACCTAGGAAGCCATGTCTTTAGACATGGCTGACGAAGAAGATGGAAAAGATGATTATTTTCTAGAGATGTTATTGCCGCGGATTAGGGCACAATCAGGGGTTAAAGCACTTCGTTGAATATGGAAGCTTTATAAAATAAAATACTTCTCA
>SLFE01000091.1 GCA_007124415.1 Waddliaceae bacterium
CAGTAAATTACTGTAACTGTATCGAGCATATCCTTCCTCCAATTTTTTAGAGAAAAGATACATGAGCGCGGTAATAACATCTCTAGAAAATGATCATCTTTTCCATCTTCTTCGTCAGCCATGTCTAAAGACATGGCCTCCTCAGAAGCTGAAAAATCTAATCATTTTCTAGAGCGTCTCACCGCGGATTAGGGTCACAATCAGGGGTTCAACTACTCGCCGGACTCCGCGTAAACGCTCTTGCCGGCATAATGCCCGCATTCAGCGCAAATGACGTGGGACTTCTTTTTGATGCCGCAATTTTTACAGGTAACAAACTGCTTGGGAGTTCTCGCCTGGTGAGCTCTCTTTTTGTTCCTGCGCGATGTAGAATGTCTGTTGCGTGGACATATTGTCATAACTCTTTTTGACTCCTATAAATTACAAATCCGCAAATGGTCGATACCCCTCTTGGGTATCTGATGGTTCGGCTTTAAAATATTTTGTATACTCGTTTCGCTTTGGGCATTTTCCCCGGCTGCATTCGTGGGAGCTTGGAATCTTCAGGATAACCTCCTCCCTCACAACTTTACTGTAGTCGAACACGGCCCCCTTAATTTCTTCTAACGGAATAATCTCATAGAGATCATTCAAATTAATCTCGAAAGGAGACATTTCGTTGCAAATGGAGCAAGGCATCATTGCCTCCGTCCTGATCGATAAGTGCAAGACTAGTTCGCCTTCGCCCTCAGCCACATAGGCCTGACCGGCAACCAAGACCGGTTCTTCAAATTTTAGCTCGTCCTCCTCGATCCCGATAACCTCCGGCGGAAATTTCTCATCGATATGATGAACCTTTCCCTGAGAGAGCCGGTCAATATAAATTTTAAAAGCATCGGTATACATGGACATAAGCTATTATAGCCGCTGAACTGTTTTTTTTCCAGAAAAACAGCCATAAACATCCTGCAAACATTTTTTTGCCCGATGATTTGTGGCGATTTTACTGGTTTTATGCTACATTGTTATGTATAATTTAATTTGCTTATACAGGATAAAATCTTATGAACGAACTGCTCTTGAATATAGAACCGCGGGAAACCCGCTTGGCCCACTTGCGCAACGGACTCCTCTTCGATCTGACTGTCGAGCGGAAGAAAAAGCGACGACTGACAGGCAATATCTACCGCGGCAAAGTGACAAACATTCTACACAATATCCAGTCTGCTTTCATAGATATCAACGAGAGCGAAAACGGATTCATCCACATAACCGATATCATAGAAAACACAAAAAAATTCGAACAGAGATTCGATCTGGATTTCGACCTCGACTACAACATTCAATCGATTGACGAAGATGAAAAAGACGTCGACATCGAAGAGGTGCTGAAAAAGGATCAAACTGTTCTGGTGCAAGTGGTTAAAGAACCAATCGGTACAAAAGGGGCCCGCCTGACCTCCAATATCTCCATAGCCGGACGCTACCTGGTATTGCTTCCCAACTCGAATCACAGAGGAGTCTCGAGAAAAATCGAAGACCGCGCCGCCCGGGAAAGACTGAAAAAACTGATACGTTCTTTTGAAATGCCCCAAAAGATGGGGCTGATTTGCCGCACGGCCAGCCGCTTTGCGACAGAAGATATGCTGATAGACGAGGCCCATGAACTTCTCGACAACTGGCAAAAGATCATAGAAAAGTTTCAAGAGTCCAATGATCCCTGCCTTCTTTATGAAGAGTCGGATATGATCAAGAAAGCTGTGGAAACGGCTGTCGACAAACGTTTTGACAGAATGCTTATCGACGACTACCACACGTATCAAGTTTGCAAAAAACTCCATGAAAAATACAAGGGCGAGCACTCTGTCCGCATCGAATACTACAGGGACAAAATCCCTATGTTCGAAAGGTTCAACGTCGAAAGGGAAATTGAAAAAACCTTGAAACGAAAAATCTGGCTTCCCCGCGGAGGCTATATCTACTTTGAGCGGACCGAAGCGATGTATACCGTCGATGTCAACTCCGGCCGGAGCACTTCGGGCGATTCCGACGTTGAAGAATCCCTTGTAAGGATCAACCTCGAGGCGGCCGAAGAGATTGCCAGACAGCTGAGGCTGAGAAACGTGGGCGGCCTGATCGTAATCGACTTCATCGACATGCGCATGCGCCGCAGCCAGAGGCGGGTGCTCGACAAGCTCAAGGAATGCATGAAAGAGGATTCGGCCAAATGCCGCATCCTGGGCATGAGCGAGTTCGGACTTGTGGAAATGACCCGCCAAAGAAGCCGAGGATCATTAACGCAGCTTCTCTTTACGGACTGTCCATACTGCCAGGGCAAGGGGCTGATCAAATCGCACGACAGCGTAGCCATCGAAATCGAGCGGGGTCTTAAAAAAGCGATTCTACATCACCAGCAATACGGCATTAAGCTGCAGGTCCATCCCTATCTCTACGAATATCTTAATAGAGAAGATATGCCGCATCTGAGGGCAATTGCCGAAGAGAACAATGCCCGCATCGAATGGGAAATATCCGATGAAATGCATCTTAGCGATTACCATTTCATATCCGCAACTAGCAATGAACCGATCGATGTCTGAGTTTTACGATAAGCTTGAAGAGCTTAAAGATACGATTCCGGAAAAATATCAGGCTTTGATCCGCCAAAGCTTTGATAATTACTGCCTTGCCGCCAAGGGGGACCGGACTGCGAAAGAAGAGAATTGCTGCACCTATCTTGAATTGGTTGTGCAACAGATCAAAAATCCTTACTTTTTCGAGCCCTTTCATAAAAAAATCACCTCCCCATTCGATTACCACAAGTTCGCCATGGATTTTATGAAACCGTTGATCGTCATGGAAGAGTCGACGGTCAAAGGAGATAAAAACTTGGCCAAAATTGAAGAATTGACCGCAGCTGGCGAGAATGTCATCCTTCTTGCCAACCATCAGACCGAACCGGATCCTCAGATCATTTTCTGCCTTTTAAAAGATAAGCATCCCAAACTTGTCGACAATATAATCTTCATCGCAGGCGACCGCGTTGTGACAGACCCCATGTCGGTCCCCTTCAGCTTAGGTTGCAATCTCATTTGCATCTTCTCGAAAAAGCATATAGAAAACCCGCCCGAGCGCAAATTAGATAAACTCAAGCACAACCAACGAACGATGAAGATTTTCAGCGAGCTATTGAGCCGGGGCGGCCAGTGCATTTATGTCGCTCCGAGCGGAGGACGGGACAGGCCGGACGATAAAGGAATCGTCGACGTAGCCCCGTTCGACCCCCAAAGCATTGAGATGCTCCGCCTCATGTCTAATCAGGCAGGCAGCCGGACCCATTTTTTTCCTTTGGCCCTAGATACATATGATATTCTCCCTCCGCCGAGCAGCGTCGAGGTCGAACTTGGCGAGGTACGGACCGCCAAGCGGTCTGCGGCCCATCTTTACTTCGGCCCGGAAATCGACATGGACACGTTCGCGGGAAGCGAAGAGAGCGACAAAAGGGTCAAACGGCAAAAAAGAGCCGATTATATCTGGTCGATCGTCAGAGAATTATATCACTCCCTTTGATCATTAAACGATTTTGTATATAATCGACACTGATGAAGAAGTTTCTAATCGCCCTATCCATTGCAGCCGCACCTCTGACAGCCTATGAGATCGTCGAAGATACAAGCAGCCTCCCCGAGGTTGTCTCATCAGATGCGCGCACATATAAGATCCGCCTAAGCAATGAGCTAAGCGCCTATCTTATTTCCGATCCCCGCGCCAAGAAATCAGCGGCCATTTTGTCGGTCAATGCCGGAAGCTGGCAGGATCCCGACGAACACCCGGGACTGGCCCATTTCCTTGAGCATATGCTTTTTATGGGCACAAAAAAATACCCCGACGAGGCGGCCTTTTTCGAATTCGTTAAATCCCACGGCGGCAAATCGAACGCATTTACAGAAGACCAATACACATCTTATGTCTTTGATATCGACACGCCCGCCTTCCCCGAGGCCCTAGACCGTTTTTCCCAGTTCTTCATCTCTCCGCTGCTCAAGACTTCAGGACTGAAAAGGGAAATCCGAGCTATCGATCAGGAGTTTGAAGGAAAAACCAGGGAAAATTTCGTCCGCAGGCTCATGATCTACAAAAACTACGGGCACCCCGACCACCCCTTTAGGCGGTTCAATATCGGCAACGCCTCCTCGCTTAAAGACGCGGGGCAGAAGGAATTGAAAGATTGGTTCGAAAAACACTACAGCGCAAATAAAATGCTTTTGGCGATCCACTCCCCTCTTCCCGTAGACGCTCTCGCAAGACTGGTCGACGAGAACTTTTTACCAATAGTAAACAAAGAATTAAGCAAAGAGAAATACAACGCTCCCCTCTTCTCATCCGCCCTTAAAGGCAAAAGACTCTACGTCAAACCTCTCCAAAGCGAACGGTCTCTTTTGCTTCTTTGGGAGCTGCCGCCGATATTTGCCAAAAGCCTGGAGAGCAAGCCGGGCGACCTTCTTTGCTGGATCTTGGGCCAGGAAGGGAAAAAGAGCCTGCTTGAGGCGCTAAGGGATCAGGGGCTCGCACTAGAACTGCAATGCGGGACTTACCAATGGGACTGCGAACATATCGCGTTCATGCTGCGCTTGGAGCTGACAAGCAAAGGGGTCGGGCAAGTCGATAGCGTCGTCGAGCAGGTTTTCCGCACTTTCGCCACAATTAAACAGGAAGGCATTCCCCGCCATATATACGATGACATCAACACAATCAAAACGCTAGAGCACCAATACCCAGAAAAGGAATCCCCTTATGAAGAAGTCATCAAGCAAGCAAGAAATTTGAGATTCGAAAAGTTTGAAAGTTATCCCGAAAAAACAACGATCATCAAAAAATTCGATCCGAGCCTCGCTCTGGAACTTCTGGACAAATTAACGCCTCAAGACATGATCATGGATCTTTTAGCCGACCCCTCGCTCACCGGCGTCGAGTTCGAAAAAAACGAACGATGGATGGATACGGAATACACAATCAAAAGGATCCCGCCCGAGCTGCAGGAAAAATGGAGCAATGCCGAGCCGCACCCGGCTGTTGCCATACCTCCTCCGAATCCGTACATCCCTAAAAATTTAACTCTCGAAAAATTAGAAGACAAATCGATCCTCGAGAGCGATAAGGGAAAGCTTGCGCTAATACCAAGCCATGACTACAAAGTTCCCAAAGTCAGTTGGACAATATTGATCAAAACGCCTTCTGTCAACAAAGGAATCGGCCGTTTGGTCGTGTTGAACGAACTGCTGATCCGCTCTGTCAAAAAAGAGCTTTCGCCCTACAGTTATGAAGCCAAGCTTGCCGGCCTCGACTATGATATCGAGCAAAAGGATTTCAGTATCAAAATCACAGTGAACGGATACAGTGAAAACGCCGAACGTCTGCTCAAAGACATCTTGAGAACTTTCACGCAATCGGAGATCTCCGAGCAAAGATTCGAAGACGAGAAAAAAGCCCTCGAGCAAAATTATCGCAATTTTGATGTAAAGTCCCCCTACCTTCAAGGGCTGGACCTGATCAAAAACGTCGTCTTCAAGCACTACACGTCGGAGCCGGAAAAGCTGGCGGCCCTCCAACCTATAACATATGGCCAGTTCAAAGAATACGCCGCCCATTTATTCGATAAAACCTATATCCAAGCGGTCTTTTTCGGAAATGTCGGCGGCGAATCTTCCAAAAAGGCCTGGGAAGCCCTTCAGCAGCTCTCGGAGGCGCCCTATCCGCTATCCGAACAGCCGACAAGAAAAATCGCCTCCCTTCCAGACGATTCCGGTCCTTACTATCTCTCAGAAAAAATCGGAGCTAAAGGAAACGCCCTGGTTCTGTTCATTCAAGATCCCGACTTTACCTTTAAAAATTATGCGGCTCAAGAAATACTCTCCGAAATGATCAGCACTCCTTTTTTCAATGAACTAAGAACGACACAGCAAACCGCCTATATTATCGGAAACCTGCAACAAGAAATCGAAAAAGTCCTTTTTCAAATTTTCGTCCTGGAATCGCACTCTCACGCGCCCAGGGACCTGCTTGCCCGCGTTGAACTGTTCATGGAAGGGTTCTTCCAAACACTGGCAAGCAGTCAAGACGTGAGAAATCAATTCGAATCGATTAAATCGGCTTTGATCCACAAGTTGAAAACTCCTGAAGAAAGCCTCAAGAAGCAAGGCAAGGAAATTGCCGACAGGCTCCTGGACCACGATTATGATTTCGACTGGCTGCAAAAAAGGATTGCAGGAGCCGAGTCGCTCTCCTTTGAAGACTTTATCCAATACTCTAGGAAAACTCTGAACAAATCGAATAAAAGACGCCTTGCTGCCTTAATGGAAGGGATCGAAAGCGACAACATCCTTGATTACTCCGAAGCAAAGAGCGTCGGTTGGCTCCGGGAAAAGTTGAACTACATTCCGGAAAACGTCCAATGATCGCTTTGGCAACTTTTATTCTTTGCTATATTTGCTTTGTCTTCTTTGGGACAAAAAGGGCGATAATCGCTATGATCGGCGCCGCGATCCTCCTGCTTACCCGGACCGTTTCTCCGCCAGACGCCGTCGCATTAGTCCATTGGAACGTCGTAGGCCTATTTTTCGGTACTTTGATACTCGCAGAACTCTTTATGCAATCCCACATGCCGGCAGTCATGGCCGAATGGGTCGTCAACAGAACAAAAACAGCCCGGGGGGCGGTCGTCGCTATCGCTGCACTGGCAAGCGTCATTTCAATCTTTGTCGAAAACGTCGCCGTCGTCCTTCTTATCGCCCCTATTGCCATTAAGCTTTGCGAAAAAATCAAACTTTCACCAATCAAGCCGATTATCTTTCTCGCGATTTTTTCCAACATCCAGGGCACAGCCACTTTGATCGGCGACCCTCCGAGCATGATCCTCGCCGGCTATCTCAAAATGAACTTCATGGACTTTTTTATCTATCAAGGCAAGACAAGCATCTTCTTTTTTGTACAGGCCGGAGCCCTTGCTGCGCTGCTTCTTGCCGCCTGGATGATGCGCCGGCATAAAGAGCCGATACAGCTTGTTGCCGTTGAACAGCCGCGCTCGCTCATTCCCTCTTGCCTGCTGTTCCTGCTTGTCGCGCTGCTCACCCTTGCCTCCCTTATTGACCCTGATTTCACCTGGTTTGCCGGGGCGTCGGCAATGAGCCTTGCGGTAGCCGGCCTCATTTGGTATGTTTTAGGGCCCCGCTGGACCTCGGTCGCAATTTTGATCAAGCAGCTCGACTGGGACACCTCAATCTTTCTCATAGGCGTTTTCATCCTCGTCGGCGCTCTTATCGAAGCCAACTGGATAACAGCATTCGCCGAAGGGATATCGCCGTATTTAGAAGGCAATCTTTTGTGGACCTATTTTCTCATTATAACCTTTTCCGTTGTCATTTCCGCCTTCATCGACAATGTTCCCTACCTTCTGGCCATGATCCCCGTCGTGCAAAATATCTCGGACAAAATAAACGCCCCGATCCCCCTGCTCATCTTCGCTCTTCTCATCGGTTCGTGCCTTGGCGGCAATATCACTCCCATCGGCGCCTCGGCCAACATCGTTGCCATGGGCATTCTTAAAAAGCATGGCCACATTGTTTCTTTCAACGCCTTTACCCGGATTGGCATCATTATAACGCTCGCTTCCGTGGCGGCATCAAGCCTCTCGCTGTGGCTCGTCTGGAGTTAATCGGGCTAAAAATGGCAGCCGGCAACGAGGCCGCCGCCGAAGCGAAGGGAGTTTTTCTTAGTGATTCGAGCCGGTCCTTCGTCATCTTCGCGCGGGTTGTACAGACCGGGAGTGAAGCTTAAGTAATCAGCAAAGGCCTGAACGCCGATATGATACCGGCAACATTCCCAAAGAATGGCGCCGCGCAAACCGCCCCGATAGGCAATTTCCCACATGACTTGTGTATCCAGATGCAAAGCGGGCATCGGATTATCACCCCAATCCTGCACCCCGTTCATCTCCGCCCTGGCAGAGTAAATGCCGAAAAAGGGAATAACTGTGACCACCAAGCACCGGGCGCATCGCTTGACAGCGCCCAATTCAAAATTGACGCCGTGATAGGTTGTATCAAGGGTTTCATGAACGGTTCCGTTATTAAAATCGCCTAAATCAAAGTTCACAAGCTGGCTGTTAAACGACTGATTTTGGCAAATGAAACCATATCCGGCAGCAGGATAGAGAATAATGCCGTCGCACCAATTGCAGACTCCTGAAACCAAAGCATTAATTTGAGTCTCTTTGTGGCTGAAGTGAAAAAAGTTGTTTTGAGTTGCAGGAATCGTTCCTCCCATCCCTCCGCCGTCGATAGCAAAAAGCTGCACATCGCCCTCATCCTCCAGGTTTTGCGCTCCGCTAAAATCACAGTTGAAATAGGAAGCTGCTGCCATAAAACGCATAGGCCAGGGGCATGTCCGCAGCTTTCCGGCCCATCCGGCCGAGCCGCTCCATCTTGTCGTCAAACAGTCCGGATCCCAAATGACCGCCGAAGCGCCGACAGGGGAAACTAATCCATAAAACCCCGCTTCGGGATTTTCAACGCAGATTCCCTCAACGGCGCCGTCTGCGAAAAAACCGGGCTCCCTATGAGGATAATAGAGAGGTAGAGATTCCAGATTCCAGGAGGTGAACAGACATAGAATGACTGCTACGGTAAAAAGATATGGCTTCACTGCATACTCCTATCATCTATTTATATCTGATATTGTTTTTTTTCAGTAGGGGGCGACGCCGAGAAAAGTTTTTTCTTGCGGATTATCAAAAAAAGATTTGTCACGTTAACGATCTGCTTATTGCAAATAATAAGAAACTTAAGTATAATTTTTAATATGTTTGAACAAGATAATTTAGTAAAAAAGCTCAAAGAGATCGAACGGCAAAACGAAGCGTTTGAGCGCGACAAAGAAAAAGTGTTCAAAGATCTCGGACTGACTCCCGATCAGATCAACGAGGCCCTGAACGACAGCTCGCAATATTCCCCAGCTGACTGGAAAAAGCTGCAGGATCTCCGCGATGATATGGAGCGGCAGCTCCAAATGAGGCTCGCGAATGTCAAAGACGTTGAAAAAACGAAAAAAAACCTCGAAAGCCTGAGCCTTCCGCCCTGGGCTTTATTCTGTAAATAATTCCTAATAAGCTTTGGCAAAGATCGCGTCGAGCGTTGCCGGCTTGCCGGTCAGAACGCAGCGCCCCTCGGTGCCGCTTTGCTCGAGAGGGAGGCAGCGGATCGTCACCTGAAGCTCTTTGAGCATCTCTTCGGTCGATTCGTCGCCGCACCACTTGGCTTTGACAAACCCTCCATGAATTTCAGGTTTGTTCTTATTTTTGGGAGTGAAGAAAGCTTTCAGTTCATCGAATGTCTCGATATCTTCGCGGCAATGCGCGTCGTGGTAGGATTTGGCCTGGTTGTAGTATGCGGATTGAATTTCATCGAGCCAACGGACGATTTGCTCGGGAATTTGATCGACAGAGATGCCCTGCTTATCTTTGGGGCCGTGATCGCGCCTCGCTACCATCGCTTTTTGATTTTCAATATCCCTCGGGCCGACTTCAATGCGGACAGGGACCCCTTTTTTGATCCATTCCCAGTTCTTTTCGCCTCCCCTAAGATCCCTTTTGTCTACATTGACAGCCAAAGGACGGCCATGATAGTCAAGGCTTCTCAAAGAGGCGGCTAATTTGTCAGCATAAGCGAAAACTTCCTCTTCGACTTCTTCATTGGGAACCACAGGAATGATCACGACATGGTTGGGAGCGATGCGAGGAGGAAGCCGGAGGCCGTCGTCGTCGGAATGGGTCATCACGACGCCGCCGATAAGGCGGGTGGTCACGCCCCATGACGTGGTAAAGCCGTATTCAAGATTCCCCTCTTTTGTTGTGAATTGAATATTGGAGGCTTTCGCGAAATTTTGTCCCAGATAATGCGATGTTCCGGCCTGAAGGGCCTTGCGGTCCTGCATCATAGCCTCGAGCGTGAATGTGCTGTCGGCTCCAGGAAACCGCTCTCCGGGGGATTTTTCTCCGACGATAACAGGGATCGCCAAAGTTTCTTCGGTAAATTTGCGATACATCTCGAGCATCGTCAGCGTCTCGCTGAGCGCCTCCTCTTTATTGGCGTGGACGGTATGTCCCTCCTGCCACAAAAATTCGGTGGTTCTTAAAAAGATGCGGGGCCTCATTTCCCATCTGACGACATTGGCCCATTGGTTGATGAGGAGGGGCAGGTCGCGGTAGGACTCGACCCAGCGCGAATAACAATCGCCGATGATTGTTTCGGATGTGGGGCGGATAATCAGGGGCTCTTCAAGCTCGCCGCTCGGCACTAGTTTTCCGTCTTTTTCCTCCAGGCGGTGGTGGGTCACGACCGCGCACTCTTTGGCAAAGCCTTCGACGTGGGCCGCCTCTTTTTCCAAAAAGCTCAAGGGAATGAAAAGGGGAAAGTAGGCGTTCACATGACCCAGCCGCTTGATCTCTTTATCAAGCCCCTGCTGAATATTTTCCCAAATCGCAAATCCCCAAGGCTTGATCACCATAGCTCCCCTGACCGGCGAATTTTCCGCCAGATCGGCGACTTTCACCACTTGCTGGTACCACTCGGGATAGTCCTCTTCCCTGCGGGGCGAGATTGCGTTTTTTGGTTTTTTTTCGGTCATGTCCATAATTTCCTTCTGACAATTGAATTTGAATTGTCACTATAACATCTTAATGAGTATTTTAACAGCCCATTCTCATTGACAAATTAAAGTTTGGCAACAAATATGAGCTTATGGAAAAAAGTTTACACTATCCCATCATCGTGATCGGCGCGGGAGCGGG
>SLFE01000072.1 GCA_007124415.1 Waddliaceae bacterium
ATACTTGACTTCGTTCTATTTGTCCACCCTCTAAAACAGAATAAAATAAAATTTTTATTTAATATACTATTGCATATATTCAGAACATTTTGATATAATATTAGTTCACCTTAACAAGGTTTCATAATTATGAGAACTTTTGGTCAAATAAATAGATTTGTGGATCTATTTAAACATAGCGTTGTTCGGCTGCGATACCCCTTTTCAATGCCGGAAGAGATCGGCCTGGATCTCGGTCTGGATGTCACAAACAGCACCGATTTCGACTCGCTTCTCAAATTCCTCCGAAGCTCTTCTTGTTATCCGCGTAATTTGAGGCGATACATGAAAAAAGACGAGGCCGAGGCCTTATTCTCTCACGCCTTCCGCTCAGACCATTTCAGGGAAAAATCGATCCATTGCTACTATTTCAAACAGGGTTGGGTGGAATTCGAATTGGTCTATGACAATGCTGACCGCCTCAGGCGCATCATCCTCCAATCCCGGGATATTTCTGCAGACGAGGGAGTTGAAATTAAATTGTCCACTCCCAATAAATGATCTTTTTTGTTAGACTATTTCTACTATGGCAGTTCCCCAAAAAAAAATGCGCGAAGCGGCTTTTCTGCTGCTCTATTGTCTCGACCTCTCCGCCCCTGAGGAGCAGGAGCTGGTCAAACTTGTCAGCCATGAGCTCAAAGTGGCCAAAAGCCAAATTAAATTTTGTTTAGCCAAGGTTAGGAACATACAGATTCATCAAAAAGAAATCGATGACAAGATCAAAAATGCCGCCTTGTCCTATCAGTTCGACCGCATCCACTGGATCGAACGCAACATTTTACGTCTCGGTCTTTACGAAATGCTCTACGATGACGATATTCCTGCTAAAGTGGCAATATCCGAAGCGATACGGCTGGGGAAAAAATTCGGCACCCCTGCCTCTATTGCATTTATAAACGCAATCATGGATCATTTATATAAATTGAGCATCGGCGGAACAACTGACTCCGCGGCCATTGAAAAGAGCATTGAACACCTGATCACCCAGGATGAAATCGTACAGGACACAATTGAGCAGAATGACACCCCCTCTTCCCCCGCTGATTCAGACGAAAAAGAAACTGAGTGACCTCTCCACTTTCGGCATCGGCGGCCCCGCCGAATATTTTGCCGAAGTTTCATCGGAACAGGAAATGGCAGATGTCCTTGTTTTTGCAAAAAAAAATCAATTGAGGCATATGGTCCTTGGCAAAGGTTCTAATTGCCTTTTCGACGATCAAGGTTATAGCGGCCTCATCATATTAAATAAAATTACCTTTCTTGAAGGCTTGGATTCCGGCCAAGTCAAAGCCGGCAGCGGCTATAGTTTTTCATTATTGGGTTCGCAAACGGCCAGAAAGGGCCTCGCGGGGCTGGAATTTGCTTCAGGAATCCCGGGAAGCGTCGGAGGCGCCGTTGTCATGAATGCCGGCGCTAATGGAAAAGAAACCTGCGAAGCTCTAAAATCGGTCGACTTTATGAATATGGAAGGGATGATAACGACTTTTCAGCGAGACAAGCTCTCATATGGATACCGCTCTTCTCCTTTTCAAAAAATGAAAGGAGCCGTAACCGCCGCCGAGTTCACATTGATTAAATCCATGGAAGCGAGGCAAAAGCAAATCGAAATTATCGATTACAGAAAAAAGACCCAGCCTCTTAAAGAAAAATCGGCAGGTTGCGTATTCCGAAATCCTGATAACGGCCATTCCGGTGCCCTCATCGAGCAATGCGGGCTAAAGGGAAAAAAAATCGGCGGCGCAATGGTCTCTGAGCAGCATGCCAATTTTATCGTCAATACAGGCGGCGCGACAGCCAGCGACGCCTTAAAGCTGATTCGTTTGATTCAAGAGCAAGTCCGCCTGCAAACCGGCCGGCAATTAAAAATGGAAGTGCGGTATATCCCCTATGAATGATTTTTTCAAAGCCGATTTGCACTGCCACTCCACATGCTCTGACGGGACCTTGACGCCTGAAGAGCTTGTTCAATTAGCGGTTGATCTAGGACTCTCAGGCCTTTCCATCACCGATCATGACACTGTCGAATCCTATAAAACCATCCTTGATATAGCAAAAGAAAAAAATATCCGTATGATTACAGGCGTCGAGTTCTCCGCCGCTCAGCAAGACACCAATGTCCACATTTTAGGGTACTCTTTTTCCCCGGACAATCCGATTATCCTCAATTACTGCCAGCGCCATGAAGAGAGGCGAAGGATGCGCAACCAAGAAATTCTCGACTTATTGACTAAACATCAAATGCCGATCGATGAGCACGAAATGCTCCGCCCCATTCCCGGAGGCAGTCCAAAATCAATTGGACGCCCGCATATTGCCCTGCAAATGATCAAACAAGGCTATGTCCGGGATATGCAAGAGGCCTTCAACAAATATTTAGGAGACGGCAAACCCTGCTATTCCCCGGGAGTGCGATTTTCAGTCAATGAAACGCTCGATATCATTCATCAAGCAGGCGGAGCTGCGATTTTAGCCCACCCTCACCTTATTAATAAAAGAAGAATCGTCAATCAATTGATGGATCTTGAGTTCGACGGCCTCGAAGGCTACTACGCAAAATTCCCAAAAAATCAATGCGAAAAATGGATCTCTAAGGCCAGGGACCGCAGTTGGCTGGTAACAGGCGGCTCAGACTTTCACGGAACGATCAAGCCTCACATCGTTTTAGGATCATCCTGGACGCCTCAAGAAACCTTTGATTACTTACACAGCATTTTCCTTTCCAACTTATGACTTACTCCGAACTGCTTTACAGACTCTATCAAAAGACAACAGAAAAACGACGCCGACCAAAATCAGTGCCTACCGAATACCCCTGCATTCACATCGCCGGTAGCAACGGCAAGGGAACTGTCGCCTGGAAAATAGCCGAAACGCTCCGGTGCAACGGCTATCGCACCGGACTGTTCACCTCGCCGCACATATCAAGCTTTCGCGAGAGGATCAGGATCGATGGAGCTCTGATACCTGAAGATGAGATTGTCAAACGTTTGAAGGATCGGATCGATGATGACTCGAATTTCTTTGCTATCACGACTAATATAGCTCTTTCCTATTTCTCCGACCAAAAAGTCGATTTTGCCGTTATCGAAACCGGCCTCGGCGGTGAATTCGACGCGACGAGCGCCGTTCAGCCTATTCTCACGATCATTACTTCTCTGTCGCTTGAACATACGGAAATCCTTGGAAATACCCTGGAAGATATCGCCCGCGCCAAAGCAGGAATATTAAAAAAAGGGATTCCGCTCATACTCGGGCCAAGTGTTCCCAAAGACCTGATCGAACCCTATGCCGCCAAGCTCGAATGTCCCATCTTTCAAGCCCTGCCTGATGGCAACGAAAACACGGCGACAGCCATCGAAGCGATGAAACGGCTGCCTCAATCATTGTCTTTTGACAATCAGGGATTAAGCTCTAGCCCCCCCTGCAGAATGGAAACAATTCCTCATCCGGATAAAACGATCATACTTGACGCAGCTCACAATCCCGCAGCTTTGTCCCACCTCTTTGAAGAAATTCACCAAGAATACCCCGGAAGGCCCGTCAAGTGCCTTTTGGCGCTGTCAAATAAAAAACCGGTGAGCGATTGCCTCAAAATAGTCGGACAATTTACTAAAAATCCCGCTTTTTTTGAATGCCCCCACTATCGCCTTCACCCGACAGCCTTGCTCAAGAAAGAAGCGGGGAAATTGGGGCTTCAATCCACTGTTTGCACAAACATTGATCAGCTTATTGAGAAAGAGCCGAAAGAAGAGGTCCTACTGGCGTGCGGTTCATTCTTCATGATGAAAGAAATTCGCAAACAACTTGGAATAAATGAGATAAAAGATCCAGACACTTTGAGGGAAAAAAAATCTTAGATAATAAGTTTCAGTCGGTTAAAATGGTGAAAAAGGAGCGCGAATCATGGAAGACATAATGAATTTTGTAGTGCAAAACCCTGTAGTCATTGTCATTGGCGCTGCGATAATCTTCATTCTCGCATTAATCTTCGTAATCAAACGAATTTTCACCTTCATCCTCACACTGATCGTTCTAGTTATTTGCATTGTAGCAGGCTATGTGATGATCTATCCCGATTCAGCTCTAAACTACTTCAAAGAACATGCCAATGAAGACGTTCCTCCCTCTGAGGACAAGCCGGTTCAAGAACAAGTCCAGGAAACATACAGAACGGGTAAAGAAAAAGTTATGGAATTTATCGAAAGATTCAAAGACTCGCCCGACGATGAGCAACCAGAAGATTAAATCTGTAATTTTCCCCGTACAACCGCTATAACTTGTCAGCTTATTTCTTGTGGATTAATAACTGTGCGCATCAAGCTTGACTTTGCCGCGGAAGATGTAGTAAACCGCCGTTGTGTATGAAATAACCAAGGGCATTCCAATCACAGCGACAATCAACAATATATGAAGAGTATATAACGACGACGAGCCGTTGTAGATCGTCAGGCTATTGGCCTCAGGGGCATTGATGGCGCGCAGCATCTGAGGATACATCCCTATGGCGTAGAGTGAGAGAAGGCAGATGATATTGACGCAGGAGCTAAAAAATGCCCTGCCGTCCCTGCCGAGCTGGATTTCTCTTGGAATATTGGCAATCGCTAAAATATTAATGACAGCGATGATAAAGAAATAAGGCCTTTGCTGCAAAGCCTCGATCATATGCGTCTGGTAAATCAGCGTGGCGATTGTGGCAATAGCGTAGCTTAAAATAAAGAAAATAATGCTGGGATTGACGAATTGGCGCATCTTTTCATGAAACTCCCCCTCTGTTTTCATCATGAGATAAATGGAGCCGTGCATGGTGAAAAGGGCGACGGCCATAATGCCAATGAGAACGGCGTAAGGGTGGAAAAACTCCGTGAAATAGCCGATATGATCGTAATTTTCGTCCAGCGGTATTCCCTGAATAAAATTGCCGACCACAATTCCCAAGCCGAAAGCGATCACGAGGCTGGCCAAAGCGAAAAGGACATCCCATGTCCATCTCCACCAAGGCATCGGCTGCTTGCTTCTAAACTCTATGGCCACTGCTCGGAAGATCAATCCTCCTAAAAGCATCATAACCGGTAAATAAAATGCGGAGGCAAAAGAAGCATAGACTTCGGGGAATGCGGCAAACAATACCCCGCCGGCAGTAACAAGCCAAACTTCATTGCCGTCCCATACAGGTCCGATGGAATTAAGCATAAGGCGGCGGCTTTCATCCTTTTTTGAAAAGAGATGGAGCATCCCGACGCCGAGATCGAAGCCGTCGAGAATCGAGTAACCGATCAGCAATATGATGAATCCGACATACCAAACATTTTGAAGATGGTGCAACTGAAACCAAAAGTTACTGTTTTCCATGCTTCAGCTCCTCGACATAAACTTCCATTGAGTGGTGGTGGGTTTGCTCTTCATCTTTGACATGGGGGCCGGTTCGGATCTTGTGATCCAAAAGATAGATAAATAAAATAAAGAGCAGTAAATAAATAGCGCCGAACATGATAATCGACCCTAAGACCTGCTCGGCTGTCACCGATCTTGACAAACCTTCCGAAATTCGAAGCAGCTCATAGACGATCCAGGGATAACGTCCCATTTCGGCCGATACCCACCCCATCTCGTTGGCGATGATCGGGCAGAGTATGGCTGGAACAAAAAGCCGCAGCAACCACCGCTTTTTGAACAGGGTGCCTCTCCACCAGAAATAAACTCCGAGGACGCTCAGCAAAAACATGATCCCCCACATATATATCATCAGGCGGTATGTCTGGAAAACAACGTTGACATTAGGCCTGTCCTGAGGGGGCAGCGCATCGAGCCCCATCACTGTGGCGTCAAAATCCCTATAAGCCAAAAAGCTTAAAAGGCCTGGAATCTGTATGGCGTAATCAACGCGGTTTTCTTCAGTATTCGGAATGCCCGCAAGAACCATGGGAGCGTCCTTTTGCGTCTCAAAAACTCCTTCCAAGGCAGCCATTTTCGGTTTTTGGTGCTCTGCCATAACTCTTCCGCTGCTGTCGCCGCTGATCAATTGGGCAAAAACAGCAATAAAGGCAACGCTCAATCCGATTTTCATACAACGTTTAGCAAAATCGATATGCCGGTTTTTCAAAAGATACCAGGCCGAAACGCTAATCACCAAAAAAGATCCGGCCAGCCAGCAGCCGATCAGAACGTGGATCAGGCGGTCAACCGATGAAGGATTGAAAACCATCGCCCAAAAATCGGTAATCTCTGCGCGCGCGCTCATCCCCTCGCCGACAACATGGTATCCGGTAGGCGTTTGCATCCATGAATTGGCCACCACAATCCAGACAGCGCTAAAGTGCGCTCCTAAAGCCACCATGCAGGCCGAGAAAAAATGCAGCTTAGGCCCGATACGGTCCCAGCCGAACAAAAGGAGGGCCAAAAAGCCCGATTCCAAAAAGAAGGCAAATACCCCTTCCGCAGCAAGAGCGCTGCCGAAAACGTCGCCGACATAACGGGAGTAGGCGGCCCAGTTCGTGCCGAATTCAAATTCCATGACAATGCCTGTGGCAACGCCCAACGCGAATGTGAGGGCAAAGATGCGGGTCCAGAATTTGGCCATGTCCAAATATATCTGTTTTCTGCTCCACAAATAAAAACCTTCCATAATCACAATCATTACCCCGAGACCGATGCTCAGAATCGGATAGATATAGTGAAACATGATAGTTAGGGCAAACTGAGCTCTGGAAAGGATTTCAACGTCCATAAGTTAATCAATATGGTTGATTTTGTAATTAAATGTTTATCATGCAAGGTCTGCTATTATTCGACAAGAAAATTGTTGATAACAGAAACATTGGGAATAACCTCTGTAGAATAAATCCTAATAAATTCTGTTATTTCGTCCTGTTTAAGCCATCTATAGTCAGTGTATTCCCAGCTGTCATACGACGCGCTTTCCGCCCCTAGCCGGTCCACGTCCATTTGACAGACTATGTCTGCCATAAGGTCTTGTTTATCTCGAACGAAAAGAAGCGGCTTAACGGATTCGACAAAAACCTCGTCCATCCCAACCTCCTGGGTCAGTTCTTCAAAAATCTGCTTTTCATAATCGACAGTATGATCGGTTAAATAATCGATTGCTATCCCTCCCGAAGGAGCAAACTCCCATTTCCCCGGATACTGGGTCACTTTTTCAGAGCGCTTCGCCAGCAAAATCTGATTTCCGCACCGAAGTACTGCTGTGACGCCCACCAAAGTGATCGCAAGCTTTTCCTTCAGTTCGGGATACTTGTGCTGCGTGTAAAAATAGCGGTAATTGATAAAGTTTCCATGCAGGCAGTTCTTGCCTAGCTTGAGAAGTTGAAACACTTTGCCGTCAAATAAATCCCAATCGGTAATTTTTTGGCAATGCTCCCAAGCAGCGGAAACCTGCTTTTCAACTTCGTCATCATACAGCTCTTGTTCCTCAGGAGCGACAAGGAGCTTGAAAGACGATGTAATGGGCATCGCTTCTATATTATTCATGAACAAGCCTTCGAAATTCATTCAATATTTCATGCCAGTCGGCAAAGTCCTTTCCGAACTCCACAGTTTGAATTCCGGCGCCTCTGGCGGAAAGCAAGCCGTTCATCGAATCTTCAAAAGCTAAAACTTCTTCAGGATTTACATCTGCTTGGTTCAAGGCTCGAAGGTAGACTTCGGGGTGCGGCTTGCCGTTAGACGAATCTTTGCTTGAGATGATGGCCTCAAACAGTGATTGAACTTGTTTCTTTTCCAAAACGAGCGATACCATGATCGGCTCGGCAGAGGTGACTATGAACAGACGGAACCGTTTTTTTTTTGCCCAAGCCAAAAAATCGGTCGCGCCGGGAAAGAAATGAACTTGCCTGGAATAAATCCCTTTAAAAAGTTGGTGAAACATCTCTTTGATCGATTCCGGCGAATCGGTGAGGCGGTACTTTTTCTTTAAGTAGTCGATAATTTGATTGATGTTGGGGCCATTCAAGTGTTGAAACTCCTCCTCGCTGCCTTGATATCCCATTTTTTCTAAAAAACTCAGATAGACCTTTTTTAAGACAGGAAGGCTGTCGACCAAGGTTCCGTCAAAATCAAAGAAGAGAGCTTTGATATTATTCATTTCTTTTTCATTCAACATCCTGCGGCGTTACCCCCTCTCCCTCTGCAATTGATTTGATAGCTTTTTTTCCCTCGATTTCAGGAATATACATCGGATGCGCCCCTCGAGGCATGCTGCCGGGCCTTAAAATGGCGAAATTGCCATCTTCGAGTAAAAAATCTCCTGGAGCAATAGCTTTTGTCGCCTGAAGCCATCGCCTGGCATAATCATACAGCTCCCTTTCTTCAGGCAATACATCTTTCACTCCCGATCCCATGGCCTGTTCGGTTTTACGAATCATTTTTACCATCAATCGAAGCTCATCCGGCTCAAGTGAAAAAGCGTGATCGGGCCCCTGGAGCGTTCGGTCGAGTGTGAAGTGTTTTTCTATTGCTGCGGCGCCGAGCGCGACTGCAGCGACAGGACCGATGACCGGATTCTGACTATGGTCTGATAATCCTACATCGGAGTGAAATCGTTTTTTCAGCGATCGAATGGCTTGAAGGTTCAAACAGTCGATGGAGGCCGGATATTTCGCCGTGCATTGCATGAGCGTCAAATTCCGGCCCCCGTTTCGACGATAGATATCGACCGCCCAGGCAATTTCATTAAGATTGGAGCAACCGGTAGACATGATCAGAGGCTTTCCCGACTTTGCCATGAGTTCGATCAAATGAGTATGGGAAATTTCATAGGAAGCCAGCTTATGCCGCTTCACAAAAGGATCGACAGCTTTGAAATCCTCGGGTGAAAACACCGAAGACATAAACTCGACGCCGCAGCTTTCGCAATAATCGGCAAGTTTGGGGATCATTCCGTAGGGCATTTCATTTCGTTTTAAAATTTCATGGATATCCTCAGTCAAGCCCGCATCGCTTAGGTAACCGCTGCTTCCGGCATTTTTGACATAAAGGGCTTCGCTGCGGAATGTTTGAAATTTGACGGCATCGACTCCCGCCTCCGCTGCGCTGTCGATCATCTTTTTAGCTCTTTGCAGGCTTTTCTCTTCGCCATCTACAGACCAGTTCGAACCGGCCTCGGCAATAATAAAAACCTTTTCCGGCTCATTCCTTGAAGTAATAGAGAGTCTGTAGCAATGAACAGGCACACTTTCACCTGTATCGGCAACAAAATGCTCGCCTGTCTTAACGAATTCAAATCCGGCTCTTTCAAAAGCTTTTTTCGATGCTTCATTGTCAACTTTCATTTCCGCGATGATATCGTCGACTCCCCTGCATTCTATCCATGCCCGCACCTTTTTAAGCGCCTGCGCTCCGATCCCCCTTCCCCGCTGCTGCGGATCGATATTAATCGAAATGTCCGACTGTTTTCTAAAGGGATGGTAAATCTCTTTAAACAGGATAAAACCTACGCGGTTGCCGTCTAGCAAAATAAATAGTGGGGGAAGAGAAGGATGGATAAAATAGTCTCGAATGAACTCGGAATAAAAATCCTCCCAAACTTTCGAAGTTTGATGAAACGATTGCCTAAGGGTGTCAGGGTCGTTCCTCCACATCATGATCAGCCTGGCGTCATCTTCGCGCGGCATCACGCATTCAAAACGAATGTCACTCATTCAGCACCTATAGTGTTTAGGATATCTTGCAAGGAAAACTCGGGGTTTTTTAAATAAAGCGATTCAATAACGCTTTTTACCTTTTCAAAATCTTCTTCAGTGTCGACTGTCAGCCGCATATTCGATAAATTCGGCGCCATTGTGATCTGAGAAATTTTAAACTTTTCAGGATGATTTTGAATGTAGCTTGTCACATGCTCTTTGTCGTAGGGTTCGACCGCTAGGGAATTGACA
The DNA here is from genome assembly GCA_007124415.1 of Waddliaceae bacterium. Taxonomy (GTDB): domain Bacteria; phylum Chlamydiota; class Chlamydiia; order Chlamydiales; family SLFE01; genus SLFE01. Next base: position 9,927 of record SLFE01000072.1, read on the forward strand.
CTCCTCAACACAAATTCTTTCATAGCCTCAACATCCATCCCTTTCGGATAAGTTCTCTGATGAGTATTCGAAACGTAATCGCAGTCGGTTTGGATTAATTTGAGGATGCACTCATCAATGATTTGAGGGTCTATCAAAGGACAATCGGCAGTAATTCTTACAATGATGTCACCCCCGTACTTTTTGGCTGCCTGCGCATACCTTGAAAGAACATCCTCTTCACTCCCCCGAAAAACTTGGATGCCCATCTCCCGGCTCAAATCGACAATGGGCAGGTCTTCGTCATTAACCGTTGTCGCGATGACTATCAAGGCATCCTTGACTCTCTTCAAACGCTCGATCAAGTAAAATAAAAGAGGCTTGCCAAGAACTTGTTTCATTACTTTGCCGGGCAGGCGGGTCGAGGTCATGCGAGCCTGGACAATTAAAGTAGTCTTCATCCCGAAAAGTTCCATCTGAAAATAAATTCTTGTTCTACACTGATCACTTCATGAACAGGACACCCTTTCGCAGCCCTTTCAAGCTTCTCGGCCGTTTTTCTATCGATGGCCCGAGTGCAGTCGACGGTAACAATTAATTTCTCGAAGCGCTCCTCTCTGGTCATGATTTTTTCCACTTCCACCTGTGTGCCTGTTAAATCGAATCGCATGGCACGAGCTTTTAGCCCCATAAGGCTCAAAACGCAAGCTCCCAAAGAAACAAGGAGATAGTCTGTCGGCGACGGATATCTGCCAAGTCCTCCCCATTCCTGGCTCACATCCGTATAAGCCTCGATATCAAGGCCTTTGACTCTCATGTCCTCTTCAATTTGCATTTTTATCGATGCCATAGACTCACCCCATGTTTATAGGCACTTTATCATGAATCGTTTATTTTTC
>SLFE01000155.1 GCA_007124415.1 Waddliaceae bacterium
TAGATGCAGGAGAGTCTGGACAATCCGGAATTTCTCGAACTTGTCCGATCCAAGGATTGGAAACAAGTCAAGCAGCGCCTGGCGGAAAATCCTGCCTGGGATATTTCCCGGCTTTTGCACATCGTAGAAAATGATGAAATGGTCATTTTGTTCCGGCTTCTTCCCAGGGAGCTTGCGGCGGAAGTGTTTTCCGAGCTCGACATTATCGACCAGGAATTTCTCCTGAACCAGATGGGAAAGGACAAGGTCAGAGAGCTTCTTTCCACACTCGATGCAGACGACAGAACCGAGCTCTTCGAAGAGCTTCCCTCCGAAGTTGCCCAAAAGCTGTTGGATCTTCTCCCCTTAAACCAACGAAAAGAGACTCTCGAGCTGCTCGGCTACCCGCGTGAAAGCGTCGGAAGGCTGATGGTCCCCGACTATATAGCCGTAAGGGCAGAAGACAGAGTTGAAGACGTTCTGCTCAAGATTCGCAAGCATGGAACCGACGAGCAGACCCTCGACACAATTTACGTTGTCGACAGAACGGGAAAGCTCCTCTATTTCCTTCCATTAAGAAAATTTTTAATTACCGATCCCTCTGTTCAAGTCGATACGATCGAAGACAAGAAGACCGTTTCGATTTTCGCGTTCGAAGATCAGGAAAACGCCGCAAAAAAGATGAAAGACTACAACCTGATAGCCATCCCTGTCGTCGATTCCCGCGACACCCTCCTTGGAGTAGTCACCATCGACGACGCCGTCGACATTTTGGAGTATGAGGCGACCGAGGACTTCCAGAAGAAGTCCGCCCTGATCCCCCTGGGGATCAATTACACCGAAGCCCCCTACTGGATGCTATACAGGAAACGGATTGGATGGCTGATCCTGCTTCTGTTTGCCAATTTTTTCTCCGGCGCAGTCATTGAGCACTATGAAGCAGCTGTCAGCAAAGTGGTAGCTTTAGCTTTTTTCATTCCTGTTTTGATCGACACCGGCGGAAACACCGCCACTCAAGTTGCCACCCTGATCATCCGGGCAATCAGTCTTGAGGAGTTTTCGGCAAAAAAGTGGTTTGACATTGTAAAAAAGGAGCTGCTGATAGGAACGCTCCTTGGCACAACGCTGGGCCTGCTGCTGTTTTTAAGAGGATATTTTTGGCTGGGAAGCGGAGAGATCGGCGCCGCAGTCGGCATTTCAATGCTCGCTATCGTCTTTTACTCCAACTTTTTGGGAAGCATTCTCCCCCTGATTATTTATAAATGCAAATTCGACCCCGCGGTAGTCAGCGGCCCCCTCTTGACAACCCTTGTCGACGCCATTGGCCTGATTATCTACTTCAACCTGGCTATGCTTTTCCTTCAAATTTAATCTGACCATGAAGAGTAATACATCATTATATTAAAATTTATACAATCTTAATAATTATTGTTTAACATACAATTTACTAATAATATTTAACCAAGGTGTGACCATGACTCAAAATATAAATATTTTTTCAATAAATGATTTTGACCCTCATAGAAATAGTAATCATTTATCTGTCGATAAAGAGGGCAATCTGCACTACGCAAATAAACGTTTTAAACCTTCAAAACTGAGGGCTGTTCGTGAAGCCGCCGTCAAGATATTTGAGAACATCAACACCACAACCATAGAACGCGAAACAATCGAACAGAACGTAAAAAAGCTCAACGAAAAAATCGAAAAACATAACAGTTCGAAAATTGCCAGGCTATTCAATTCTGTTGGGAAAATCGTTCAGATTTTCAAAAAAAGATGGGGTGAAAATCTAAGGAATTACTATAAAATTGATAGGATAGAACTGCCTCAAAATTCAACAACCGCAGATAAGCCCAACGAAAAACCTACAGTACAGCCAAACGACACGCTAGCAATACAGACAGGCGGCGCGTCTAATGATTCTGAGAAATTCCTGTTAGGTTCCACGGAGACTTTAAAAATCAAACCTTACGATAGCGAAAGCGACGAGGGAGATACAGATAGCGAGATAAGTGACGAGGAAGATACAGGCACTAATCCTAGTCAAAGCGGCTCAAATTCGGCGTACGGAACTTTCGAAGTAAATGACACAGGAGGTAACACCGGGATATTTGCTAAGATTGGGAGCTTTATATTACAAAGGGTGTTAGGTGATGATACAACAGCTGAAGATCAACCTGAAATTATTGAAACTCATTTCGAAAATGGCCCTTCTTGGGGAAAGAGCTTCAAGACGTATGAGATCCCCTCTGCCAGTCTGTATGACCACTCCTCTACCAATTTTGAACCTACACTTAGAACTGTAAATAGTGAATATTATATAGAAACCTATGAACAAAAAGGTAAAGAGGATGAATTGTGCTTGTTAAAAACATCAACAAAAACTATTCAAAAAGCTTTTGTAGGAGAGGGTGTAAATTTTCTTACTGATAGCGGTTCTATACCAATAGAGAGCACCGTTAATGATGAACCAATTTGTTTTCCCATCTTTAACGAAAATATTGTTAAATACAATACGGATCTTCATGGAAATCTCAATATTTACAATAAATCAGGCTGTAAACTGAAAGTCCTTTCCGCTACAGACACAGAACCAAAAGAGTATCCGGCTGGCGAAACGGCGCGGATTACTAAAAATGGCACCTACCTCTGCTGGTTAGACGATGAAAAAGAAACCGGCTTCTTTGTTACCAGAAGGTAGTATAGTCTCTGAAAGGGATGCTTTTTCTTTTGACCCAAAGAGGAGCATCCCTTAAAATTCGGGCAAATACTTTTAGTATTTGCCCCGAGATTAATCATGTCCCTTTTGCTCAGTCATTAACTTCTATCGGTGAATA
>SLFE01000079.1 GCA_007124415.1 Waddliaceae bacterium
ATGCAGCTTCATAGAGAGGGCGAGGCCCTTGACATTTTAAAAAAACTCCATAAAATCGATCCGGAAAATCCCACTGTGGAGTATATGCTCACGGTTTTAAGCGCTAAAAGGTTCGAGTTCGACGAATCCTGGAGGCACTTGCATAGAGTCGAAGGAATCGTCTTATCTCGGGGGCATATGCCGAGAGCATTGAAAGAATTAAAAAAACAACTTTCAATCTTATATCCTGAATGAGAGGTGTCTTATGTTCAGAAGCAGCCGTTCAATTTTTCAAAAGCCTGTCACACCTGATTTCAAACTGGGCGAAACGCTCAAAAAAATGGGTTTTCGCAATGCCAATGCATTGTCGTCATCGCGCTGCCATTCAAAGGCATTGCTTCAAGCTTGGACGAATTTCGGAAAGGTTTACCGAAGAACCTACGAACTCAACAACCTTTCGTTTTCCCCTATATCCTTCGCCCGATTTACCGAGTCGCTTCCCAAGGCGGATTGCAAAAATCTTGTCCTTAGAGATATCAAATTCGAATCAGGCTCGTTGGATGTCCACATTCCCAACCTCCTGCAGGGAGCCTCTCTAAATCCGCACATAAGCGGCGTCTCGCTCACAGAATGCGGCCTCGACGACGATCACGCCCGCCTGATTGCCGGACATCTGGATAAAATCGATATCGACTTTCTCGATCTTACCGGCAACAAAATAGGGATTGAAGGACGCAAAAAGCTCGCCAAAGCCATGATCAGAGAAAACACCGCAGTAAAGGTTGTGCATTGCGACGAATTGAACAGGGAAGACGAAAAAGCCATAAAGGCTTATATTGATAAAGAAATAAGGAGTCTTTAATGCCCATTTACACAAAAACCGGCGACAAGGGAGAGACATCGCTCTTTTCCGGCCAGCGCGTCCCCAAAGACGATTCATTCATGCATGCCCTAGGAACTCTCGACGAGTGCAGCTCGGCCATCGGCCTTGCCCTATCGCTTCTGCCCAAAGAAGACAGGCTCGGGGACACTCGCGAACGACTCGTCTCGATTCAACATGCGCTGTTCGACTTGGGAGCCGCCGTTGCCACTCCCCGAAACCGCTCGTCGGAAAAGCAGATCAATAAAACAAGATTCGGCCATGACGGGATCGAAAAACTGGAAAAATGGATTGATGAAATGGACGCGACTCTTCCCAAGCTAACCACGTTCATACTTCCGGGAGGCCACCCGAGCTCCGCCGCCCTTCATCTTGCCAGAAACATGTGCCGCAGAGCTGAAAGGCACGCCATCCCCTTGCACCATCATGCGGCCGTCAGCGACAATGTCATCATTTATCTCAACCGACTCTCGGATTACCTGTTCGTGCTCACCAGGCTTGTCAACCACTTGACCGACTCCCCTGAAACAATTTGGGAGCACAAAGGATAAAACATCGCAAAAAGCACTTTTCATCTTTTGAGTACACTCCCTAAATGAACTCAATAGACACGCCGTTTTCCTCAAGAAGATAGATTAATTCGGGAGAATATATTGTGGGGTTTTGTAAGATGAGAAGAACATGGCTCTCCTTCGGCCTCGCCCCCTCCTCAATGTATTGTTTGACCCTTTCGAAAGTTTGTGCGTCCTGATTGAGAAGGGCCATGGCAATCGGATCGTCAAATATATCTTCGGTAAGCTGAAAATCATTAGGGTGCTTTCTTTTTTTGCCGATGATGTACTCTTGGCTCGAAGAATTCTTTAACGTCTCGATCAAGTCTTTTCCAACGCCGGGAGGTTGGTGAAGGATCGCATTAATAACATTTTTAATTCTGAGCAAAAACCCTTTTTCCAAAAGCGAGGAGATGACATCAGACGTCGACGTTTGTATCGCGATCTTAAGCAGTTTTTCATTGCGGCAGTTGAATTCGAAAAAAGGCTCTTTTTCCAGCAAATGTTTGAAGAATTGGTCTTTCGGCACCTCCTTGTAGGCCTTCAGCAACTCTTCGCCTGGATGAACCCCGCTGCGGATCAAAAGCTCAAAAACACCCGGAGCTTCATGAACATAATTGCTTACAAGCTCATCGAGTTTTTCGGGCGAGGCGTCAGGATAGATCGGAACCTCCATAGTTAAAGCTTGAAGCGTCAGTTCGCTGACCGGATTCTTTTTATTTTCTATTCCCCCAATGACCATTTGATCGGTAATTTCCAGTCCATACATTCTGGCAATTTTAATAATGGCCGGAGTGTATTCATTATTCTTTCTCAACAATCCTTTTAACTGTTTTTCCGAAAGCTTGAAACCATACATAAAATAGACCCGCAATAGTTCAAGACTAAAGGGTCGATTTCCCTCGATTAATTCATTGAATTGCCGCGAGGTTAATTCATGCCCCTGATAGACATGCGAGACAAGATCCGACAAAGCCTCTTCTCCCGGATTTTTGATAATCTCATTTAAATCAAGCAGCCGATAAACAGAGGGCTGCGATCCGATGGACATATAATCATCTTCGACGCAACACTTATCGGAATCATCATTCGGATCGTCGAATTTATTTTTAAGGAGGCGCCGGCAGTTTTCATCCAAGTGTTTAGAGGCAAAACTCCAGTGATATTTATCGGGAACAACGTCCTCTTTGAGCAGGAACTTAATCGTCGCGCTTGCCTGTCTTCCGGAATACCTGATTGCGAATGTCAAACATGTCGGCGTGAGCAACTTAAAGGATGCCAACTCTTTCAGTATCTCCAATGTATGAGGTGAATTGTGGACAAAAAGTGAATGAACATTATTTTTTTCGGGAAAGCGTCTACACTCTAAAAGAGCTGCTACTATTCCGGCGGTGAACTCGTTTTGACTTTGAAAAAGAATACGATAGATGTCATATGTTTCTATATTCGAACCTTCTTTAAGCCATTCCAAAATCAGCGCGGGCGACTCGGATGACGGGGATTTCAATTCCTTAAGCAAACAGGTGTCATTCCGCTCCCTTTTCCACTCGCTCCAATAATCCGACACGCCTTTCTCGATTATTTTGTTCACCTTGAACTTGTCCCATGCGATGGGATCATTTCCTAATTGATAAAGGCTGGCGATTGCATCGCTTGCAATTTGATAAATACAATCCGGCGATAGCTGAATCGTCTCGGCAGCTTTTATGTCGTGCTTTTCAATATACAATTCTTTGACTAAAGGCTTCCCGACCAGCTGTTGAAACAGACTGCTCATATATTGGGCTTTTTCTTCTTCATTTTTAAGCTGGGCCAGTTCGACATAAAGCCTGCTCTTATTAACAATTTCCGAAACCATCATATCAGTCTCCTGTATTCAAAATATTCCTTGAATTTATTGATAATTTTATTTTTTTGAAAGGGTTTTCTAGGGAGTGTACTCAAAAGATCAACCTCGCCCTGAAGGGCGAGGATTATTTTTTAGGGAGGGGATTACACCCCTCCCTAAACAAAGGATTTAAAAAACCCCTCCCTAAAGGAAGGGGTCTTCTTTATGAGATAAATTAGGGATTTTTGATGAGATTTTTCCTTCGCTAAACGACCTTTTCGAAAGACATACTTGATAAAGTAGGCTGAGAAAAGATCGTTTAGGGACGGTTCAACCTCGCCCTGAAGGGCGAGGATTATTTTTTAGGGAGGGGATTGCACCCCTCCCTAAACAAAGGATTTAAAAAACCCCTCCCTAAAGGAAGGGGTCTTCTTTATGAGATAAAACATCGCAAAAAGCACTTTTCATCTTTTGAGTACACTCCCTAATGCTTGACTGCTATTGATTTACCTATTATCATGAAAAACGGTATGAAACAAAACTTTACTGAAGCCGCTTCGGAATCGCTGCAATCGGCATTTGTCGATGCCCGGGGGCGGGACAACACTGAAATAACTGAAAACCATTTACTTAAAGCTTTGTTGTCCGATCCTGAAGGATACTTTGTATCGCTTCTTCAGGATTTGAAAACAAATCCGGCCTCCCTTCTTAAAAAAGTCGAAGAGTCTTTGACAAACCTTCCTGTCTATTCGGGTGAGGGAGGAGAGCCCCAGCCGGGAAGAAGTCTTCAGGGACGCGTTGCCGACGCTCAGTCCATCGCGGAAAAAATGAACGACTCGTATATCAGTACCGATCATTTCCTCCTTGCCTTTTGGAAAAACGGAGGCGAACCTTTTTCCTCATGGAAAAAACAGACCAACCTTTCCTACAAAGATGTTGAATCCAAGATCAAAGAAATTAGAGGAGACCGAAGCATGGACTCGCCGACAGCAGAATCAAGCCTCAAAACTCTGGAAAAGTATTGCAAGGACTTGACAGGCCTCGCCAGAGAGGGAAAGCTCGATCCTGTCATAGGGAGGGAAGAAGAAATTCGAAGGACCATGCAAGTGCTTTCCCGGCGCACAAAAAACAACCCTATGCTTATCGGCGATCCCGGAGTGGGAAAAACAGCCATCGCAGAAGGGCTTGCCCACAGGATCATCCAGGAGGATGTGCCCGATTCACTCAAGGGAAAACAGATTTTAGCGTTAGACATGGGCAGCCTGATAGCCGGAACGAAATTTCGGGGTGAATTTGAAGAACGGCTAAAAGGGATCTTGCAGGAGGTCGAAAAAAGCGAAGGGCAGATCATTTTATTTATCGACGAAGTGCACACCCTCATAGGAGCCGGAGCTACCGAAGGGGCCATGGACGCGGCCAACCTTTTCAAGCCCGCCCTCGCGCGCGGCGTCCTCCATTGCGTCGGGGCGACGACACTGAGCGAATACCAGAAGCACATCGAAAAGGACGCCGCTCTCGAAAGGCGTTTTCAACCTGTCATGGTCAAAGAGCCAAGTCTGGAAGAGGCTGTTGCTATTTTGCGCGGCATAAGAGAGCGCTACGAGATTTTTCATGGCGTCAGGATAACCGAATCGGCCATCCATGCCGCTGTTTTCCTGTCCAACCGCTACATAACTGATCGTTTTTTACCCGACAAAGCTATCGATTTGATCGACGAGGCGGCCAGTCTGATTAAAATGCAGCTGGGAAGCCGCCCCCTTCCGATAGATAACAAGGAAAGGCAGCTATCGAGCATGATTGTCGAGCAGGAGGCGCTAAAAAGAGAAGATAGCGCGAGCTCAAAGGAAGAGGTGAAAAAGCTTGAAGAAAAAATTGCGGAAGTTAAAGAAGAGCTTGCCAAACTTAGATCTCAATGGGATAGGGAAAAACAATTAATCCAGGACCTCAAAGACAAAAAAAACCGTTTTGAACAGCTCCGTTTCGAAGAAGAAGACGCCGAGCGCAAGGCCGATTACAACAAGGTTGCCGAGCTCAGATACAAAAGCATACCCGACCTGCAAAAGGAAATCGAGGAAGCCGAACAAAAGCTTAATGAAAAAGAACACCGGCTTCTTCAGGAAGAGGTCGACGACTCGCTCATCGCCCAAATTGTCTCGAAATGGACCGGAGTCCCCGTCGCCAAAATGCTAGAGGGCGAAGCCGAGAAACTACTCCGCCTCGAAGAAGAGCTGGGAAAACGTGTGATCGGACAAGATTTAGCTGTCGCAACTGTCAGCGAGGCTATCCGGCGGTCAAGGGCCGGCCTGAGCGATCCCGACCGCCCAATGGGCGCCTTTCTTTTTGTCGGCCCCACCGGGGTTGGAAAAACCGAACTGGCCAAAGCCTTGGCCTATCAACTGTTCAACCAGGAAGAGGCTTTGATCCGCCTCGATATGTCCGAGTACATGGAAAGCCACAGCGTCTCCAAACTGATCGGGTCCCCGCCCGGATATGTCGGCTACGAAGAGGGAGGCCAGCTCACCGAAGCCATACGCCGCCGCCCCTATTCAGTCATCCTTTTTGATGAAATCGAAAAAGCGCATGAGGAAGTTTTCAACATTCTTCTTCAAGTATTCGACGACGGCAGGCTGACAGATGCCAAGGGACGGACGGTCAACTGTAAAAACGCCCTTTTCGTTATGACGTCCAACCTAGGCTCGGCGCAGCTTTTAGAACAGCTGGAAAAATCTCATTCCGACTTCTCCAAAGAGGCGGTCATGGCCCTGATCGAACCAATCCTCAGGCGCCACTTCCGCCCCGAATTCCTCAACAGACTCGACGACATCCTCCCCTTCCTTCCGCTACGCGCGGACGAGATGTACAAGATCGTCGAAATTCAGCTAAAGCGCGTTGCCAAGCGAATCAGCGAACGGCACGTTGCCCTCGCCTGGTCGCAGGATGTGGTCGACTCCCTCGCCAAAGAAGGCTACGATCCCATCTTCGGCGCCCGCCCCCTCAAGCGGCTGATCCAGCACAAAGTCTCCAATATGCTGGCAACAGCCATCCTCGAGGGACGCATCCCTTCCGACAGCGAGGTCAATCTCACTCTCGAAGAAGGCAAAATCACCTTTGAGCTTATGGCCGCCCTCGAAACCCATTGATGGCGCGGGAAAGCGACTCTTAAACTTTTTCTACGATGTATTACATGTAATCTTTCATGTGGGGATACATGACGCGGGTGAACATATTCTTTTGCCAATCTTCCTGGGTCTGAGAAAAATAATAAATGACAAAGATAATGCCCAAAGAAAAATTAAAGAAGGAAACGACAAGCCCTACCGTGACGACCGTCCCCCCTTTAAACCAGCTCCAATACAGCTTGGCAAGCCGTTTGAGTAGAGGAAAATAATTGAAGGTAATCAGGGTGGCCGCTCCCATGCAAATAAAGAAAAATAATGCGCCGACAGTCCAAAGCAGCGTCAGAATCGAGCCCAGGAGGCAGGCAGCTCTTATTTTCCAGGATGTTTGTTTAGGAGGCGTTTTTTTAAATCGGGGAAATTCCTCCCCGCTGTAAGCATGCTCTTTATCATCAATGATGATAAATTCGGGCATTTTCGGCTGTTCCTTGTCTTCCGGTTGGTGTTTCATATTTTACGTTTGATTTTGTTAATCCCGTTCAAAGCAGCGATCCGGTAACCTTCGGCATAGGTAGGATAGTTAAAAACCTGGTCTACAAAATAATCGATTCGAGCATTAAAATCCATGGCTAGCTGACCGATATGAATCACTTCAGTCGCTCCCCGTCCAATGACATGCACCCCTAAAATTTCCAGCGTTTCTGCGTGAAATAAAATTTTAAACATCCCCACATTGCTGCCTGCTATGTGGCTGCGGGAAATCTCATAATAATAAGCCCGCCCCACTTCGTAACGAAAGCCCATTTCCTGCAAATCCTGCTCGGTATAGCCGCAGCAGGAGATCGTGGGAATGGTGTAGATGCCGACCGGATAGAATGTTGGAAACTGATGCGTATCTATGCCGCAGGCGTGGCGCGAGGCCAGCCTCCCCTGCTCCATGCTCGTTGAGGCCAGACAGGGGCCGCCGACAACGTCGCCGACAGCGTAAATGTGGGGAACCTTGGTTTGAAACAAGGAATTGACCGGTATGTATCCTCGTGGACTCACGTTAAAACCCGCATTTTCGATATGAAGCCCTTCCACATTCGCAACGCGTCCGAGTGCAAAGAGGAGGACATCGGCTGAAAGACTGGTGCCGTCTTCAAAAGCCACCTCGGCCCTATCGCCCACCCGCTTGATTTCTTTCGGCATTTTGCGCCCTTTGAACCTCATGCCCAGATTAGTCAGGGCAGTCTGAAGATGTATGCCGATCTCATTGTCTAGCAAAGGAAGCAGATGATCCCTTTTGTCTATGACGGTCACCTCGGTCCCCAAAGCGGAGAAGAAGCTGGCGTACTCAGAACCAATAACCCCGCCCCCTAAAACAAGCATTGTTTTCGGTACGTCTTTGATGGAAAGAAGCTGTGTGGAATCCAAAATGACTTCCTTGTCAAATGGGACCTCAATCGGATTGCGGGGCTTCGACCCCGTAGCGATGATGAACTTATCGGCATGAATCTGATGTGTCAGGCGATAATTTTCGTCTACGACGATCAGCATATTCTTATTTTCGAATCGCGCCGTTCCTACGATGAATTGGATGTCGTTCTTTCGAAATTGCCGCGTGATAATCTGCCCTTGCTGCTCGACAACCTGCTTGAGCCTGTAGTTCAAGGCCTCGATTGTCACATCCCGCATAGGAAAGTTTTTCCCGTAAACCACGCGCTGCCTGAATCCGGTCAAATCGACAATCGCCTCGCGAAGAGTTTTTGAAGGAATCGTTCCCTCGTACAGGCAAGCCCCTCCGGGGCCGCCCGATTTTTCAATGACAACCACTTTTTTTCCAAGCTTTGCCGCCTGTATTGCCGCTTTTTGGCCTGCCGGACCCGACCCGATAATGACAAGATCGGCTTGAACTTCTTCCATATGAGCGTTCTCCCCTAAAACCCATTATCGCAGAAATGGGCCAGAAGGTCAAAAAAATCTCATCTGGTTTAAGGTGAAGACAATAGTAATTGTCCCATAAAATTTAAAAATTAGTTATAATGTAGTTAAGAGGCTTTACCATGGCAAAGATTGATTTTCAAAAAGTTGAGCAGTACTTTGACAGAGATTTGGCGCGCATGGAGGTGGAAAATATCCTATATTTAGCGGAACTTTCCGAATCATTAGGCGATTTTAACAATCAAGGCAAGCAGCCTCAAAAATCCAAGGAACAGCTTAGCAAGGAAAAAGAAATTTTGGTGTTAAACACCAAAAGAGAGTTAAAGTTCATCGCCAGAGTCCGACGGGACTTGATCGAAAAGCTCGGAATCAACCGCGAAACGGCCGAAAGGCTTTTTAAAAACCCCGAAAAAGTATCAGACGACGACATTGAGGAGATCCTTGAAATCAGGGAAAAAATCCGGGAATTCAGAGCGGAAGTCAAAAAAAGTCTTCAAGAATCAAACATTGATGAAATGATCCGGAAGCAGATAGAGAAGGCAAAAAACAAGCGGTTCAATATCCACGACGACTGGCTTCCTTTAAAATAACATCTATAAAAACGCCGTAATTTTGATTGTAAAGAAAGAGCCGGCTATGCTATGATTTTTGTATATTCGAATTCAGGAGAAAATCATGCAAAAATCCGCAAAAAACAACGTTGTCCAGGGGAAAAAGTGCCAGGTAACCGGAAAAAGGCCTGTCAAAGGAAATACATACGCCATCCGCGGTATTGCCAAAAAAAAGAAAGGTATCGGCCTTAAAATAACAGGCAAAACCAAGCGTGAATTCAAACCTAATGTGCAAAAAAAGCGATTTTGGCTTCCGGAAGAAAAAAAATTCGTCACGTTGAGCGTCTCTGCAGCCGGAATACGCACCATTGAAAAACGGGGCATCTCGAATGTTGTCAGGGACATGCGAGCAGAAGGCTACAAGATTTAAATCCCTTAAACCCGTTAGCGCTTTAGTGATTTTTCACTACGGGAGCTCTGCGGGTTTCACATTCCTGTGAAAGACTCCAAAAATCCCTTGGAGATGTTGGAACATTGTCAAGAGACCTCCGAAAATCTGTAAGCGGCCTCGGCATCTTTTGCGGAACGCGCATCTTGCATCTGTAGAACTCAATCAATTGCGGATACAATTCATTAACTTTATTATAATTGATGCCGTCGCAGTCCCAGTTAGGCTGTGTGGCGGTGACAGCTTCGAGTTTCTGTGAAATAAAATTAATGGGGTAGCAGTAGCATTGATTGACTTTTTGACTGGTAAAAAGGGCAATTTTTTCTTTAAGATTCCTGCAATTACCATCCATATCAAAAAGGCGGTGGAGCTCCTCAAGCTTTCTGCGCGACGCAAGATTTACGTACTCCCATGATTTCTTCAAGTTCCTGCATTCTGGAGAAATAAGGCTGGAATAAATAGGAAAAGAGGAATAAAAATCCCCGATTTCAGTCAGTTTGAGACAAAGATCAATAAAAAAGCTGATCTTGTTTCCTCTTTTTCGAGGTTCTACATTTTGAAAAATATGCCCTTTAGTCCATTTCAGAAGATGATTTGACTCGTCGATTAGCTTCTTAACATTTGAGATCGGTGAAGGGCTGATCCATTTAAGATTAAGAAATTCCTCCATGCCTATTTTTTGCATGAGTCCAAGGGTATGCAGCTTAATATCGGAAGCTAATTTATCGAGCTCCTCTTGAAACTCCGCTCCGCTTATATACAACTCGACCACCTTGTCGGATGACTCCTCTGCAGGACGAGGGCTCCCGGGCGCGCCGGATCCATAAGGATCGTCTACTTTCTCCAATAATTTTTCAAGACGCGACGTGGTCAAATTAGCCAAGTATTCCTGATGCATCATCTTTTTTGCAAAGGCCTTGAGAGTGTGATTATCGGGCCGGACTTCAATGAGCTTGCAGACCAGCTCATAAAAATTTCTCTGAAGATAATGCGGGGTCGTCGGACTGGAAAGTTTCTTTTCAATGAGGGCGCAAAGCGCCTCGTCGGTCGTAAACAGCGAATAAGTTAAAACTACTTTCATCAATCCGTGATAAAACGTCCGCCGAGAATGAATATCGATAAATTTGAGCAAGTCATCCGCCAGCTTATAGTTGAGAACCGTTTGCACATAGCTCTTATGCGAAGTTTTGAGCAGCTCATCTTTCAATAAAACGCAAAACTTTGGATATTTTTTCAGGAAATGCCGGACGGGTTCATCGCAGCCTTTTTCAATTAATTGCAATAAAAGTTGCTGGACGCCGAATAATTGAGGATTTTCTAAAGCCTTTACAAGTGCACCTTTCTTATTTCCTGAGATAATTTGCTTGCAGGCACAATCACGAGCGCGTATGTCATTCATGAAGAAGTCCTGCGTTAACATGGATTTAGTCCGGTTCTCTATATAGCGGAATATCTCGGGAATATCGGGTCCTGTACA
>SLFE01000002.1 GCA_007124415.1 Waddliaceae bacterium
GGCGCTCTCGCGTTATCGGGAGGCGTTGTCACAGAAAAGCACTGGAACGAGATGGAGGCGATCTCGTTGAAGCTGTTCCAGCGGGGGCAGGAAGTCGTCGCCCAAAGAGGGCTGATACTTGTCGACACAAAGTATGAATTCGGCCTTGACGACCAGGACAATCTGATATTGATCGATGAAATCCACACTCCCGACTCCTCCCGCTATTGGTTCGCGAGCGAGCACGAAAAAAAACAAATACGCTTTCCCGACAAAGAATTTGTGCGCCAATGGGGGCGCGGCCTCGGGTTCAACGGCGAAGGAGCCATCCCCTCGCTTCCCCAAGAAACGATTGAAGAAATCAGAAAAGGCTACATTGACGTATGCCGCGCCATTACGGGGCAGGCGCCCCCGGACGCGGAAGAAAGCGCCCGCTCAAGGCTTGTCGGCAATCTGAAAAACCACCGCCTGATAAAAGGCGCTTTCTGCCAGCTCGTTTTGGGAAGCGAGAAGGACATGCCCCATGCGGAAAAGATTACAGCAAAATTCGACGAACACGACCAACCCTACCAAGTTCTGGCGGCGTCGGCCCACAAAAACACGCGCCAAGTCATGGAATTGATCGAGCAGCTGAATCAGTCCCTGGAACCGGTCGTGTTTATCACCATAGCGGGCAGAAGCAACGCGCTGTCCGGTGTGATAGCCGCTAATACGAAATGGCCCGTCATCGCCTGCCCGCCTTTCAAAGACCACAGCGACTATCTCGTCAACATCCATTCATCCCTTCAAATGCCGAGCCAGGTTCCGGTGATGACTGTCGTCGATCCGGGCAACGCGGCGCTGGCAGCCTTGAGAATTCTGGAGGCGCAGTCATGAAAATACTTGTTGTCGGATCCGGCGGCCGCGAGCACGCCCTTTGCCATACTTTCTTAAGGCAGGGGCATACGGTTTTCTCGCTTCCGGGCAACGCCGGAACCCGCGACCTGATTCCGGATGAAGAAGTCGATGTCAACAATTTCGACGAGCTGGCCGATTTCGCCGAAAACAAAGGAGTCGACCTGGCAGTTGCCGGACCCGAAGCGTTTTTGGTCAAAGGGATCAAGGATGTTTTTTCAGAACGGGGGCTCGCCCTTTTCGGCCCGAGAAAAGAAGCGACCAGGCTCGAAAGCAGCAAAGTATTCGCAAAAGAATTTATGGGCCGCTGCGGGATTCCCACGGCCCCTTTTGAGGTATGCAGCAGCGCCGACGAGGCGCGCGCCGCTGTCGATAAATACTTCGACACATGGAAAGGAGTCGTCCTCAAACCCGACGGACTCACCGCAGGAAAAGGGGTGATGGTGTGCAAATCGCGCAGCTCGGCCGAAGAAGCGATCACCGTTCTTTTTGAACAAAAACGATATGGCGACGCGTGCAGCCGGGTCGTCATCGAACAAATGCTGGATGGTCCGGAATGCTCGCTGCTCGCCTTTTGCGACGGCAGCTCCATCATTCCCCTGATTCCCTCGCAAGACCACAAAAGACTCTTGGAAAATGATGCCGGTCCCAATACTGGAGGAGTCGGCGCCTATGCGCCTGTTCCATTCGTCACCGAACCCATTATGAAGGCCATCACCGATCAAATTGTTCACACGACAAACAAGGGATTAAAATCGGAAGGCATCCTTTATCAGGGACTCTTGTATTTCGGCATTATTCTGACAGCCGAGGGACCCAAGGTTTTGGAATACAACTGCCGCTTCGGCGACCCTGAAACTCAGGCCGTTCTCCCGCTGCTCGAAAGCGACCTGGCAGAAATCATGCTCTCCTGCTGCCAGGGGCGCCTTGACGGGACCGAAATCGTCTGGAAGCCCGGCGCCGCATGCGTTGTGGTCATGTGCTCGGGAGGGTACCCCTACTCTTATCAAATCGGTTACGACATTGAAAATATCGACGCGTTTTCCTGCGACGATTCCATACACGTCTATCACGCCGGCACGAAAATCGGAGATAAGGGCCAAACAGTTACTGCGGGCGGAAGGGTCTTAGGTGTTTCAGGAGTGGGAGAAACAATACACGAAGCTGTAGAAAAAGCTTACAAGGGCGTGGTCAAACTATCATTTACCGATGCCCACTACAGACGCGATATTGCCGGACAGGCAGTAAAACGCGAGGAGGTTGGATTATGTGCGGCATCATCGCCATCATAGATGAAGAACCTGTAGCCGAATGGATCTATCAAAGCATGATCCAGCTGCAGCACAGGGGGCAGGACGCCGCCGGAATCTTTACCTACGACCCGCAAACCGGCAGACATTTTCTTCATAAAAACCGAGGACTCGTCAACCAGGTCCTGACAGCCAAAACCCTCCCCTTGACTGAAGCTTCCTGGGGGATCGGCCATGTCCGCTACCAAACAGTGGGTAAAGGAGGCGTTGAAGATACGCAGCCGATGTTATCCGGAGAAAATCCCACAATCGCTCTCGGCTATAACGGCAATATCGTCAATTACGTGCCGTTGAAGCATCGCCTGGAGTCCGAAGGCTGTAAATTCAGCTCAAACTGCGATGCCGAGGTCATCCTCCACATCCTGGCGCGCCACCTTCCCAAACATAACTGTTGTTTTGAAGACATTTGCAAAGCCGTAAAAGAAGTCTACCAAAAAGTCTCGGGCGCCTATTCCGTTGTCGCCGTCATCACCGGCGTCGGCATGATCGCCTTTCGCGACCCTGCCGGCATCCGCCCCCTTCTCTATGGAACCCGAAGCGGAAGCAAAGGGTACGGCTTCGCCTCGGAAACCTATGCCCTCACATTCTGCAATTTTGAAAAAA
>SLFE01000005.1 GCA_007124415.1 Waddliaceae bacterium
GCTATGGGCTTGTCGGCCTCTTCAGCGTTCCGTTTTTCATCTTTGCAGATCTTTTTGCGCCGATAATCGAATTTTTAGGGTATTTTCCGATTGGTTTTGATTTCGCTATAGGAGCCGCCAGGGCGTTTTTTGTTGTTTATCTTATTTTGTTGACTATCGGTTTTGGTTGGCTTTTGAGCATCTTCTGCTTAGCTTTGGAACAGCTGACTTTTAGAAAGTATTCATCTTTTAGGGATATATCTAAATTTCTCCTTTTTTCCCTGATGGAAAATATTGGATACCGGCAGTTGCACGTACTTTGGCGGTTAAGGGCCTTTTGGCGAATAGCCGCCTCCGGAGCTTATCATTGGGGGGATATTGCGAGAAAGGGCTTTAAAAAAATCAAGTAAGATTGATGATTCCCATCAACTGCTCTTCCCACTCCTTGGGGTCGGTGACCGGCTTGAAGATTTTTTGGGCAACTTCTCTATTCCTTTCGATGCTAACAGATACTTTATTCACCTTGATGGCGGTGATCCCTTTGAGCGAGGCGGCCGTTTTGACGCGGGACATGTGGATCAGCCACTCCGCCGGCTCGGGAAGAGGGCCGAAGCGGTCGATCAGCTCTTCGGCGATAGCGTTCACCTCGTCGATTGAGACTGATTCGCCGAGGCGCTGGTAAAACTCCATGCGGAGCGACGGTTCGTTGACGAAAGTGTCGGGCAGGCGGGCGTCGATGGGAGCTTCGATCCTCGTTTCGGTAAATCCTGCCGGCATTTTCCCTTTAAGCGTCTGAACGGCTCTTTTAAGCCATTTGCAGTACTGATGGAATCCGATCGTTTCGACCTGGCCCGACTGCTCGTCCCCTAAGATGTTTCCCGCGCCGCGGATTTCGAGGTCGCGGAGCGCCACTTTCATCCCGCCGCCGTATCCGGACGTTTCGGCCAGGGCGGCCAGGCGCCTGCGGGAGAGGGCGGGGAGGGTGCTGAGCTTCTGGACGACAAAATAAGCGTAGGCCTGCCTGTTCCAGCGGCCGACGCGCCCTCTGAGCTGGTAGAGCTCGGCCAGGCCGAAACGGTCGGCCCTGTCGATTAAGATGGTGTTGGCGTTGGGAATGTCGATGCCGTTTTCCACAATGGTTGTGGCGACAAGGATGTCGGCATTGCCGCTTTTAAAGGCGTGGAAGACCGAGTCGATCTCGCCGGCGCTCATCTGGCCGTGGCCGACGATGACGCGGGCGTGGGGAAGGATTTTTTGAATGCGGGAGGCTAAATTGTAAATCGTGTCGACCCGGTTGTGGATGACAAAGGCCTGCCCGTCGCGGGAGAGCTCGCGCATCAGGGCGCTTTTGAGCAGATCGTCGCTCATCTCCGAGATCACGGTCTTTGTGGGAATGCGGTCCTGCGGCGGGGTGTTGATCACAGAGAGGTCGCGGGCGCCCATCAAGGACATATAGAGCGTCCTTGGAATCGGCGTGGCGGTGAGCGTCAGGCAGTCGACGCCGGTTTTGATTTTTTTCAGGTGTTCCTTGGCCCGAACGCCGAAGCGCTGCTCTTCGTCGATGATCACGAGTCCCAAATCCTTGAAAAGGACGTCGGAACTTGTGATACGGTGGGTGCCGATCAAAACATCGACGGTTCCCTTTTCAACGCCCTCCAAGACCTCTCTGGTCTTTTTCGTTTTTTGAAAGCGCGACAACACTTCGACATTGATCGGAAAATCGCGCATTCTGTCGGTGAAATTTTCGAAATGCTGCATCGCCAGCACTGTCGTCGGCACTAAAACGGCCACTTGTTTGCCGCCGTCGATGACAGCCTTGCACGCCGCTCTCATGGCCACTTCGGTTTTTCCATATCCCACATCCCCGCAAATGAGACGGTCCATGGCCTTGCCGGAGCACATGTCCTCCTTGACCGCGGCGATGGCGTCGAGTTGGTCCTTGGTTTCGATAAAGGGGAATTCGTCTTCGAACGCGAGAAGGTCTTCGCTGTCGGCAGGATATTCAAAACCGGGCGTGATCGATCGGCTGGCATAGAGTTCAAGCAGATCGGAGGCGTAGCCCATGATCGCTGCCTGCGTCTTGTCTTTGGCCCGCTTCCATTTTGTGCTTCCCAAAGCGTGCATTTTGGGCGCCTCTTCGGATGTGCCGATGTACTTTGTGAGAAAGTGGGCCTGGTTCATGGGGACGTAGAGGCGCGCTTTGTCGGCGTATTCAATGAGGAAGTATTCGCTGATGGCGCCGCTTGCGTCGGGGCGCTTTTCCATTCCAAGATAGCGGC
Source organism: Waddliaceae bacterium (assembly GCA_007124415.1). GTDB lineage: Bacteria > Chlamydiota > Chlamydiia > Chlamydiales > SLFE01 > SLFE01. Next base: position 2,259 of record SLFE01000005.1, read on the forward strand.
CGATGCCGTTTTGCAAATGGACGACCATGTCTCCGGGATGCAGCTCGTAGGATTCTGTCGGGGGAGTGTGGTAGGTGCTGCGGTGTTTTTGCCGCCGTATTTTGTAGCGGTGGGTGATCTCTGTCAGAGGAAAGACGACCTGTTTTTCGTCGGGGATGATGAATCCGCCCGACAGATAGCCGAGCGAGACGCGGCTTCCCTCTTTCAGCGCGATATTCCTTTCGGCAAGTTTTTTTTCGAACGCATTTTTTTCCGCTTCTCCCGAGCAGAGGATGTGCCAGGTATCGGAAAGCTCGGGATCTGCCAGTCTGTCCAAAACTTCTTCTTCGGAAGCCCCCTCTTCGGAAAATTTGATAAAAGGAGATTGAAAGCGTTTGGCTTTGAACTTCCGCAGAAATATTTCGAAGCCGATGGAGTAGATTGGGTTTTGCTTCGAGTAAAGGCTGCCGCTGACATTTTCAAGGATTTCGACATCGCTTAGCTGCTCGATATTTGTCTGCGTTAGAAA
>SLFE01000126.1 GCA_007124415.1 Waddliaceae bacterium
ATACTCAAAGCGGATGCCGATACAATTTTCGGGACGATCTCCCTCTATATTTTACTGGGATTATTCTGGGCTAACATATACCAAGTCATTGCCATTTCAATCCCTGACGCTTTTGCTTTTAGAGACCTCTCCGCAAATAAAGAACTCATCTGGTCGGATTACCTCTATTATTCATTTATAACTTTGACAACTGTCGGCTACGGCGATATTATCCCTGTTGCGCCCCAAGCAAGGTCGATAGCCATACTCGAATCAATATCGGGTGTGCTTTTCATAGCTGTGATGGTATCTAAAACCATCGGGCTTTATGTTGTTGAAGTCGGAAATCGACTTAACACGGACGAAAAAGAAAAATTTAAGGAAATCACATGACTTACAAAAAAATCCTCGTTTCAGCTGATCTGGTCCATGTTGAAAAGAGCTTTGTCGCTAACAAAGCCGCCGAGCTCAATGAATTTTACCAAGCCGAAATGCACTTGATCCATGTTGTGGAAAGGTTTTATTCCTACGGCTCGCCCCCTTTTCCGGCGGATATCAACGAATGGCAGAACGAGTTTGTGAAAGCGGCTGAAAAAAAGCTCAATAAGCTGGGCAATTTTATGGGCGTTCCCCTAGGCAACCAGCATGTCGTGATTGGCAATCCCAAAGAACTCATAATCGAAACCGCGGAAAAAATCGGCGCCGAGCTCATCATACTCGGGAGCCACAGCCGCAAAGGAATCAGTTATATGATACTCGGATCAACAGCAGACGGCGTCGTCCGCGCCGCCGATTGCGATGTCTGGGTCGTCCGCATCACACCCGAAAGTTAAACCCCTAATTGTGACCCTAATCCGGGGTTAAAAAGACAATGGCTAAAAAAACTGTTCTGCTTCTTTGCAGCATGCTCACCATACTCGCCGGAACAATTATATCGCCGGCTCTTCCGAAAATAGAAGAGATATTCACCGATGGGCGCGATATCTCTTTGATTGTGAGTCTGATTCTGACATTAACATCCCTGGCGATCGCGATTGCCGCTCCCATTGCCGGGTCGGTTGCCGACAAAGTCGGCCGAAAACCGCTGCTCCTCGCTTCCCTTTTCCTGTACGGCCTGTCCGGAGGAGTCGGTGTTCTTCTCGGCTCTCTAGAAAAAATCTTGATCAGCCGAATTTTTCTCGGACTTGCAGTCGCTGGCGTTATGACTTCCGCCACCACCCTCATCGGCGACTACTACGTCGAGGAAGAAAGGGAAAAGGTTATGGGCCTGCAAGCGGCTTGCATCGCCGCAGGCGGAGCGGTCTTCTTAATCAGCGGCGGCCTGCTGGCCTCGGTATGGTGGAGAGCTCCATTTTTCATCTATTTTTTGTCATGGCCCCTTTTCATTGCTGCTTACTTCATTATCACCGAACCTGCCTCCCCTCCCTATTCAGGCCAGAAGGGCCAAAAAGAGTCATTGCCGTGGCTTTCTTTTTTGCCCGTTGTATCGACCGTCCTCTTAGGTATGATGGTTTATTTTTTCATCCCGACACAACTTCCCTTCTATCTTTACAAACACCTTAAATTAAACTCGGGATACACAGGCATGTATATGGCTGCCAGCATCCTCTTTGCAACTCTGACGTCACTAGGCTACCAGTGGTTTCACCAGTATCTTTCTAAAGTGACAATTACTTCTGCATCTTTTTTTCTGATGGGCCTGGGATTCAAATCCATATATTTATTTCCACAAACCACGATACTTTTGGGCAGTTGCGCCATCACCGGCCTCGGATTCGGGTTGATTTTGCCAAACTGCACCGTTTGGACGACTGAAATCGCTCCCGAGTCTTTGCGTGGTCGAATGCTCGGAGGTCTGACCGCCTCGCTTTTTTTGGGACAATTTTTCTCCACCCTTGCCGGCAAATTCATCAAGAGTACCACAGTGGCTCTGGGACCTTCGGGAATTTTTAATGCGGCAAGCATAATATCGTTGATTTTAGCGGTAATTTATGGTTCATTTAGCTTGTACAAAAGGAATACATATGAAACCCAAAATTCTAGCCATGGCCGGAAGCGCCAGAAAGGATTCGTACAACAAAAAATTGATTAAAATCGCAAGCCGCGGCGTTGAAGAGGCAGGCGGCAAGCTAACCCTTATCGATATCGCCGACTATCCGATTCCCCTCTATAACGGCGACCTTGAAGATACCGAAGGACTTCCCGAAAACGCAAAAAAACTAAAAAAACTCTTCATCGAGCACGACGGCTTCCTTTTCTCCTCGCCTGAATACAACAGCGCGATATCCGGCGTCTTCAAAAACCTCATCGACTGGGTCTCCAGGCCCGAAGATTCAGACCCCTACTATCTTGTCGCCTACAAGGGAAAAGTCGCCGGCCTGCTAAGCGCCTCCCCCGGCAACCTTGGCGGGCTCCGCGGACTCTTTGTCCTAAGAAGCATCCTGCAAAATGTCGGCACCCATGTCATTCCCGATATGGTGACAGTGGGCGGCGCCGGCGACGCGTTTGATGAGAGCGGCGGTCTTAAAGACGACAAGAAAGCTGAAAAAGCCGTTTCTTTAGCCAAAACCCTTGTTGAGACAACCGAAAAACTGAAAAGTTAATCGAATTCGGCGTCGTCGTAATCCGCTGGGGCTTCTCTCTCTTCGTTAGAGAATTCAAAATGCTTTGCAAATTTTAAAAATTCCGGCCACCTTTTCTGGCGGCCATGAATGTATTGAGTAAAGCTCTCCAGTTCCTCTTTGAAATTATCGTCGGTCATGGGGTCAATGGACGTCTGCTGTCTTTCCTTCCGTTCATACACCAGCTTGAATTCTTTGACTTTAAGAACCAGCAAATCTGTATCAGCCGATTCAGAAGGATATGAACACCAGAAATCCCGTGAATCAATAAGCTCAACCTTCTGATCCTTAACCTTTTGCTTTAATTTGTCAGTTCTTCTTTGCAATTTGTCGGCTACCCTTGCGCGCTCCTCGTGATGTTTGATTTCCCCCGATTTATATTTTAAAAAGCTGATAGCCTCCAAAATATATTCGCTGGCCTTTCTCGAACTGGCATCTTGGGCCGACTTATAAGTCTTCAAATGGATAATTAATCCCTCTATCGCTTTTTTGAACACAAATTTAATCGCTTCGGCCCTCTCGTCGTTTTTATCAAGGTCGTAGAGGCATATGGCTCTCACAGCAATTCCTATCCAGGCCTTCGACTGCAACCGACTGTATTTCTCAGGCGAAGCTTGAGACGCCGTCCTTTTCAGCCGATCTATATACGTGTCCGGACAAAGTCGGACCACCTTCGAGCCATAATAGAACTTTATGTTAATCTGTTGATGGTCTGTTAAAAGCGGGATCATAGCCGCAACAAATAAACTTGTAATCGGCTCATAAGCCCTTTCGTCAACGCTGACGGTTTCCTTTTGATTGTTGTTAGAACTGTAATTCTTGGCCCCTGCCGCTAAAGCTTGCCCAAAATTATACAAACCGACTCCCACGCTTGCCAATGTCAAAGGTTCCATAGCTGTCTCCTATGGGTTAATAAAATATTTTATATAATCATATCATTGTCATATTTAGCAATAAGAGTCTATAAGGGAATTTTGAAAACACTTATTTATATACAGGAAAGGCCCTTGTGACTAGCTGTAAAAAATACCTCTATATTTTTATCCTTGTCCTAGCTTTCAGCGGCTGCAAAGTCCACAATGTCCACCAATGCCCGACTCCATGCACCAACATCCCCGAATCCTTTTCCGAGTCCGGCGATGCCGTCCAGTGCCTTCCTTGGTGGGAAGAGTTTGACGATGAGAACCTTAACTGCATCATGGACTGCGCCCTCGCGCATAACCTCGATGTCCAGCAGGCGTGGAACCGCCTGCTGCAGGCCAAAGCCCAGGTCTGTATCGACAACTCGGCAAGGTATCCGCAGATCGACGCGTTAGTCAACGTCCGAACATCGGCCAATCAGGGAAGCTTAAGAAATTTTGGCGGCTTTGCCTTCGACGGGGCCGACGAGTTTGAGGATTTCGGCGGCATTGGCGGCGGAGGAGGGTTTTCCCAGCTTTTTCTTTCGGGACAGCTGGAATATGAGATCGACCTCTGGCGCAAAATCGATTCCCGGGTGCGGGCCTCGTGCAAAGAGATGCAAGCCACCCGTGAAGATCTCGACGCGACCGCCCTGACACTTAGCGGAACAGTCACAGACCTTTGGTTTACGATTCTAGAGCAAAAAGCCCTGCTCAAACTTCTGGCTGAACAAATCGAATCAAATGAAACGCAGCTTGAGCTGATCGAACTGCGCTTTACCGTGGGCCAGTCCTCGGCGCTCGACGTATACCAGCAGAGGCTGACGCTTTCACAAACAAAATCCGAGGTCCCGAGAGTGCGCTCAATGCTCAAAACCTCGCTCAACCGGCTGCAGGTTCTTTTAGGCCGCCCTCCAAGCCAAGCCTGGGTAGAGGAGCCCGAAGACTTCGCTGCAGCCCTTCCTCCGTTTCCTACGCTCGGAACTCCTTGGGAATTAATGCAAAACAGACCCGACTTGAGAGCGGCAAGAGACAGGCTGATGGCAGCCGACTATGAAGTCGCCGTCGCCATTGCCGACCGCTTTCCCCAATTAAGGCTTCTCTCTTCCGGCGATCTCATCACAACCGAATTCGTTCAATTTTTCGAAAGGCAGACTCTGTCGATCGCGGGAAGCTTGCTGGCCCCTCTTTTCGACGGCAAAAGGCGCAAGTGCGAAGTTGCTAGGCGAAGAGCCATACTCTGGGAGCGGATGAATGCCTTCGGAGAATCATTCCTCACTGCCCTGCGGGAAGTGGAAGATGCCATAGCGCAGGAAAAAGAACAGCTCGCCCTCCTCGAAGACCTCGGCGATCAGCTTGAAATTTCTGAAAACACCTTGAGGGAGTCGCAAATGCGGTATCTGCAGGGCCTGACAAGCTACCTCGACGTCATCGCCGCGATCACAGCCTTGCAAAATGTCCAAAGAAGGATCATAAGTGAGAAAAAAACACTCTTAACCTATCGCTCAAACCTCTATAGGGCTTTGGGAGGCTCGTTTGTGCTAACAAGCTGCGGGGAAACGCCATGAAGTGGATAAGGTCAATATCACAGATCGGCATCGGTATCGGCATCATCGGAGTCAGCATCCTGATTTCAATCATCATTTTTGCTATGAGATCCGACGTCAAAAAGGTGGAGCCGGAGCCGGAAGCCACTCTTGTTGAAGTTATTGAGTCCTCACCTTCTACAGAGCGCATCAAGATCACCGCTTACGGCACGGTCCAGCCTAAAAAACAAACAGTTGTTCATCCGGAAGTCACCGGCTCAATCGTTCAGCTCTCAGACGACTTAAAAAGAGGAGGCCGCCTAGGCGAGGGACAAATCTTGCTGATGATCGACCCGCGGGATTTTGAGATCGCCGTCACCCAAGCCGAAGCCGAAGTGGCAAGAGCCGAATTTGAGCTCCGAGTCGAAGAGGGGCAGCAGCTTGTCGCGGCTAGGGAATGGGAGCTTCTCCACCCCTCTATTAAAGAGAGCGGCGTCGGCACGGATTTGGTCCTGCGAAAGCCTCATCTTCTGGAAAAGCAAGCGGCTCTGAAGTCGGCCGAAAGCCGGCTTGAAAGGGCTAAAATCGATCTTCAAAGAACAATACTATACTCGCCTTTTCCCGCAATCGTTCTCGAAGAAAATGTCGAAGAAGGGCAGTACATCACCCCCCAAACAGAAGTGGCGACGCTTGCGGGAACCGATGTTTTTGAAGTTCAGGTGAGCATCCCCTATGACAACCTCAGATGGATAGACATTCCCATAAACGGTGGAAAAGGATCTGAAGTTGTCGTTTCGCAAAATATTGGAGGCGGACGCTTCATCGAGAGAAAAGGGCATATTGTCAGGCTTTTGGGCGACCTCGACGCAGCCGGTAGACTGGCCCGCCTCATCGTAGCTGTCGACGACCCGTTAGGACTCAAAAGCGGCGCCAAGCCCCTGCTCCTTCGGTCTTATGTCCGAGTCGACATACTCGGTCCTGAAATCAAAGACGTCTACCGAATACCGCGCACCGCCCTGCACGAGGGCAACACACTCTGGATCAAAAATGATCAAGACAAGCTGGAATTTAGAAAAGTGACTATCCTCTTCTCCGAGACAGAAGACATTATCATCGACGAGGGCTTGCGGCCCGGTGAAAAAATAATCGTCTCCCCCCTGCCGCTCGCCATACCGGGCATGGATCTTAGAACTCAAGGCGGGGAGCCATGAAAGAGAGCGGACCCATTGCCTGGATGACAAAGCACCGGGTAACGCCCAACCTCATCATGCTCGTGCTGATCATCGGCGGCATCATCTTCGCCACCCAGATTAAGCAGGAGGTCTTTCCCGAATTTGAACTCGACATGATCCAGGTCACAGTCCCCTATCCCGGCGCCAGCCCGGCAGAAATCGAAGAAGGCATCGTACTAGCCATTGAAGATGAGGTCAGGGGGATCGATGGAGTCGACAAGGTGACAAGCAGCTCGTTCGAAGAGCGGGGCATTGTGACGATCGAACTCACCCGCGGCGCAAACTCGGGAAAGGCTCTGCAGGATGTGAAAAACGCTGTCGACAGAATCCTAACCTTTCCGGAAGAAGCCGAAAGACCTATTGTCTCTCTTCTTGAAGCCCGAAGGCAGGTGATCTCCCTCATTGTTTATGGCGACCAGCCGCGCCATGTCTTAAGAAAACTTGCCGAAAAGGTCAGAGACGATCTTCTTGAGCTCGAAGGGATCACTTTGGTCAATCTCGTCTCTGTCCCCAACCTTGAAATCAGCGTGGAAGTACCCAGATCGACTCTCCGCGCCTACAATCTGACTCTTGACCAAATCGCTTCTTCGATCCGTCAAACCGCGCAGGAAATACCGGGAGGCGGCGTCAAAAGCCCGGGAGGCGAAGTCCTTCTCAGGACAAAGGAAAGGCGCGACTACGCCAGCGAATTTGAAAATATTCCGGTCGTCTCCACTCCCGAGGGATCGAAAATTCTGCTGACAGACATTGCCGAAATTTCCGAAAGCTTTGAAGAAACCGATCAGGAAGCCACATTCAATGGGAAACCTGCCGTCAGAATCGATGTGTTTCGAACGGGATGGCAAACACCTTTGGAAGTTTCCGGAATTGTGCATGATTATGTAGAGACGCTGCAAAAATTCCTTCCCGAAGGGACCGGAATCGCAGCCTGGAGCGACCGCGCCGAAATCTACGGAGACCGCATTCATCTTCTGCTCAGAAACGCCTCCCTCGGCCTCTTTCTCGTTCTTTTGTTTTTAGCCCTGATACTCGAGCCGCGGCTGGCCTTCTGGGTCACGGCGGGAATTCTCATTTCCATACTCGGCTCCTTTATCTTAATCGCCCCGACCCCGGCATCCATCAACATGGTCTCGCTGTTTGCCTTCATCGTGACTCTCGGTATCGTCGTCGACGACGCCATAGTGGTCGGAGAAAATATTTACAAAAAGCGGGAAGAGGGCCTTTCCCACTTGCAGGCCGCCATCGCGGGAGCTCAAGACATCTCAATGCCGGTCGTCTTCGCTGTTCTGACAAATATCTCCGCTTTTCTCCCCCTGTTCTTTGTCCCGGGCACGACCGGAAAAATTTTCAAAGAAATACCGATCATAGTCATATCCGTCTTTCTTATCTCCCTTTTCGAGTCGCTATTCATCCTCCCCTGCCACCTCTCCCACTCGCACAAACCGTCGAAATTTTGGAAACTGGCAAGCAGGCCAAGCCTCTTTTTCGAGGGCCTTTTGAACCGCTTCATCCAAAATACTTACCAATCCCACGTCAACAAAGCGTTGAAATACCGCTACGTCACCGTCGCCTCCGGCATCGCTATTTTAATCCTTTCCGTCGGCCTTGTCTACGGAGGCATCATACAGTTCAGCTTCATCCCCCGCGTCGACCATGATATCGCCACCGTCGAAGTCCGCCTTCCCTTCGGCGTCCCCCTATCGAAATCGCGGCAGATCCGCGATGACATTGTCAAGGCGGCCAATAAAGTGATCAACGAAAACGGAACAGGCATTTCACGCGGCATCTATACACAGATCGGCACAACGCTTTTCGAAGGCGGGCCCGCCCGCTCCTCCGAAACCGGAGATATCGGCAGCCACATCGTCGCCGTTCAGGTGTTTCTCGTCCCTTCAGACAAACGTAAAATCGGCGGACAGGAATTCGCCGATGAATGGCGCAGGCAGATCGGCGACTTAAGCGGCATCGAATCAATGACCTACTCCGCCACCATCGGCGTCGGAGTGGGCGATGCGATCGACATCCGGCTCAACCACCCCATCAGGGAAGTGAACGAAGAAGCCGCTAGAGAGCTGGCCGGAATCTTAGGCGGCTATGAAGGGGTTTACCAGATCGACCACGGCGTTTCTGTCGGAAAGCCTCAGCTCAATTACACCTTGAAACCCGAAGCCCGCAGCCTCGGAATCACAGTCGAGGAACTCGGCAGGCAGCTCAGATCCTCTTTTTACGGAGCCGAAGCCCTACGGCAGCAAAGAGGGCGCAACGAAGTCAAAGTCATGGTGCGCCTCCCCTACGAAGAGCGGAAAACCCTGTTTACCGTCGAGGATCTGATTCTTAGAATCCCGCAAGGCGGGGAAATCCCCCTTTCCGAAGCCGCGAATCTAGAGCGGGGGCGGTCATATACAGAAATCAAACGAAGCGACGGCCGCAGGATCATATCGGTCACCGCCGATGTCGACGAGACCATTGCCAACGCCAATCAGATTATTGGTGATGTCAGAGCCAATGTCATGCCGAGGCTCATGGAAAAATACCCGGGACTCAGTTATTTTCTTGAAGGCGAGCAGAGAGATCAGGCCGAGGCCTTATCGGCCCTTGGCATCGGCTACCTAGTCGCCCTCCTACTGATCTATACCTTGCTCTCCATCCCATTCAGAAGCTATTTTCAGCCGATCATCGTCATGACCAGCATACCCTTCGGCATTATCGGCGCGATCATCGGACACTTGCTCCTCGGCTATGAAATGAGCATCATCAGCATGTTCGGCATTATCGCCCTGTCGGGCGTTGTGGTGAACGGCTCGCTGGTTCTTATCGTGACAATCAATCAATTCATCGAGGAAAGAGAGCAGCCGGCAAGAGACTCGGTCGTCCAAGCCTCCATGCACCGCTTCAGACCGATCATCCTCACATCGCTGACAACCTTCTTCGGGCTGGCCCCGATGATTTTCGAAACCACGGTGCAGGCCAGATTCCTGGTCCCCATGGCCATTTCGCTCGGCTTCGGGGTCCTGTTCACCACGTTCATCATACTCCTTCTCGTCCCCTGCCTCTACATGATCCTCGAAGACGTCAAAGGGCTTAAACGCTAAAAGATCTCATTATGTTTTTCGATCAAAAACTTGAAGGCTTCTCTAGGTGCAGTCTCTGCCTTAAACATCTGCCTAAATTCTTCAGGACTTGTTGAAGCTCTTTTTGGATAAACAATCGGCTTAACAAAAGCTTTCCCAGGGGTCATCGCTAAATTCTCAGCTGTCATCCTGTTGACTTGTGAATTGTCGGCTATTTTTGCCAAAAATCGGATGATTTTTTTAAGAGCGGCTTTCTCATTTTTATCAAGTTTCTCAATTAGATTCATCCAGTCCGATTTTTTATCGGAGCTATCTGCGATTTTTATGATACTTTCACTATCGAAGATTTGAAAGCGCTCCATAATGAACAATTTGAAAGCCGAGGCGACATCATGCACCTCAGCTTCTCTTGGAATTCTTTCACCCTTCAACAAATGGCTCTTCAATTCATCAGCTTTTGTTTGTTCTCCGGGAGTTCTGAAGATTCCATCGGTTGCAACAGCATTGTTATTATCTAAATGCGCTATGCATCGCCTTACAATACGTTCATTTTGTTGCTGCTCTGACAACTCGGTCCAAGGTTTTTGCTTCCTTCTCAGTCGGCTTGCAACAGGGCTCTGTTCTTTTAGAGATACTGTCTCATAGTTTAATGGCTCAGTAATATGAACTGATTTTGTCCGTCCAAACTCCGGCTCCTTTATCTCCACCGCCTTCTTCAAAGTCGGTGTTTTCGACTGAATTGGAACCCTCAACACGCCATCCGGACTGCCAATTCCTGATTCCCGGTCCTGAACAGAGGATTGGGCCGGCGGGGGTGGCTCAACTTCGTTTTCTCGGTCTTTTCCTTGAGATTCAAATTGTTGCCTTAATTCTTGAACAGAAGGTCCTGGCTTAGGTAGCTTATTCGTTTGCGCGCCTTTGTCGTCCTTACAATCATCATTTACTTCTTGTACAGGCGAGGGCTGACGGGATGGCTCGCCCGTATTAACGGGAGAGGTCGAATTCGGGGCAGGAATCGCCGGCTTTAACACGGATACCCGCCCAAAAATTTTGTGAAAGACCTTTTTGACAACACTCAATACACTTGACACAGCCGCCCGAATCATGCTGCGGATATTCTGGACAAACCCTTCATGGGTTTTGCGCACCTCGTCGGAAACCGGCACTTTTTTTACTTGAGGTTGAGTTGCGGAAGGGACCGGGCAATCACCCTTAGGATTTAATGTTACTGGCTCCATATGATAAACTCCTG
>SLFE01000054.1 GCA_007124415.1 Waddliaceae bacterium
AACGCCACGTGAGCTGGCTAGCCAGCTCAGTGATAACTTGCTTTCGACTGAGAAAGCACTACAACTAACCAGAGCCTCTAATTAAAGATGGACCTAACAAGGGGGCAAGGTCAATGTTGTCTCCAAATATACGCTTTAGACGACTCATCGCCGTTTCGGCAATCGATCTTATATGATAACCTGTTAGCTTTTTCCAGATCCTTCTAGCAAGCGAGTCTTCTCCAAAACCATAAATGGCTCTGATTGCGTCGTCCCGTTTTTGCATGTGCTCTCGCGAATCGGTATCTAAAACTCCGTTTTCCCTTGGAGGGATACAGGGCATGATTCCGAGTTCATGCGCAAGGCGATAGACTTCTTCGGTGTCATATGCCCCATCCGCAGAGATTTTACGGATGCTTCTTGGTGCCTCCTCAATTAACTCTGGGAATATTTTGCAATCAGCTCCTTCTAGTTCTGTTGCTTTTCCAACTATGACTTCGTGTGTTTCGGGGCATACGCCTCCATGAAGTTTCTTCCATCTTCTTCTCTTAGATTTTCCGTGCATGCGAGTGTGCCACTCACCCTCTCCATATACTTTGAATCCCGTAGAATCGATCACGAGGTGTTTTGGACGACTGCCGGGAGCCAGGTTTATTGGAAGCGTGAGATTGCGACCCCTTCTACAAATTCTTGTATAATCCGGAACAGGAAGATCCACTCCCATGAGAGCAAATAGGGAGCGTAGAAAACCCTCAGTCTGTCGGTAGGCTAAGAGGATTGCTTGATCTGAGTAGGTATCTGGCCTCCCTTTTAAAGATTCAGGACTCTTTGCAAGCCAAGAATCAATAGCATCCTCAGAAATCCATACAGTAAGACTTCCCCTATTTTTAAGATTTCTGTTATACTCAGACCAGTTATCAACTCGGTAATTTTTCATTTTAGACTCCTTTGTGTGTTGTGACCTAAGGAGTCTATTTTATTTTTTATTGATAATCAATGAGTTATTGAATTCTTTTTGAAAAGTCTCAGCAGATGACTAGACCGTACGCAACATGGCCGAAAAGATACCTTGACACAGTTAGGCGCCATAGAAAATAATCATCTTTTCCATCTTCATCGTCAGTCATGTCTAAAGACATGACTTCCTCTGAATCTGGAAAATCTAATCATTTTCTATGGCGCTAGAGCTGTGGATTAGGGTCACAATCAGGGGTTTAATGGGGGCATCGAATGAAAAGATTTTTAATTGTTGGTTCGACATCAGGAATTGGGGAGTCTCTAAAAAAAATCGCTGAAAACCAAGGGGATCGGATCGAGAGTTTTTCACGTTCTAACGGGGTGGATGTGCGTGAGGCAAGACCCGAATTTCCCGAATTAGAAGAAAAAATTGATGGACTTGTCTATTGTCCGGGAACGATTAACTTGAAACCATTTTCCTCTCTTTCTATAGAGGATTTTCAAAACGACCTCGACGTTAATTTTCTCGGAGCTGTAAAAGTGATCAAACGCTACATCCCTTCGATAAGGAACAAAGGAGCCATTGTCTTATTCAGTTCAATCGCGGCGTCAAAGGGATTTGCTTTCCACGCCTCGACTGCCGCATCAAAGGCCGCGGTCGAAGGTTTTGTCCGATCGCTGGCTCAAGAAATTGCTCCTAAACTGAGAATTAACGCTATCGCTCCCACTCTAACTGAAACACCTCTTTCCGCCTTTATTACCGACGACTCTAAAAAGAGGGAGGCCAGCGTCAAGCGCCACCCGATAGGAAGGCTCGCTTTGCCAGGCGACATTGCCGAATTGGCCTACTTTCTGTTATCTGAAAAGGCTTCGATGATCACAGGAGCTGTGATCCCCGTGTCCGGAGGCATCTGATCATATTTGACCGCAAAGAAGCCCCGCTCCACCTTTTCAGGTGGACAAAGGAAACCTGGGAAAAACAAACACAGCTTCTTCAATTTATGAGGCGTTATGATTTGGTTGACTAGTATTTTCTTTCTTGCAGGATGGATACTCTCGATGGCTTTTGGCCGGGAGAAAGGCTCGCTTGTTCCTATGGGAGCGGCTTTTGTTTTTCTTTTAATCACGTTGTGGCTCTTGCGCAAGAGAGATCAGAAGAACTTTATTGTTGCCTTGCTTCTTCTTCCTTATGGAGCCATAGGCGGAATGCTTCTCCCGACGGCCCTCCAGTATTTAGGCCTTGCCGCCTACCCTCTTTCCACATACCTGCCGCCCGGATGGGTGCTTTCGCTGTACCTTCTTCTGATGCCGGCCATTATTTTTCCGCTCTCTTTTCTGGAGAATCGTCCCTTTTTTCCTTTTTTGTTCGCTCTTGTCGCCGCCCCGATCGGCTCGGGACTGGCTGCCTTTTTTGGCGCTCTTGAAGTCCTCAGCCCTTACTATTTTCCTGTTTTGGCGATTCTTTTCGGCTGTTTTCTCACAATCATCTTCCAAATCAAAAAGAAGCTGGAAAAGCTAGCCGCCCATGCCCTTGATCTCGATGAGCTTAACCGGCCGATTACAGTTTATTTTGACGGCATCTGCCAGGTGTGTGCAAAAGAGCTTAAATACCTGCAAAAAAGAAAACAGACCGGCCGAGTGAATTACTACTCCATCACGACAAAAGAACAGTTGGAGCAGGATGAGAAAAAGATTACCTTTGAAGAGGCGATGAAAGAGATCAACGCAATTGATGACAAAGGCAATGTGATCAAGGGAGTGCCGGTCTTCTATGAGCTTTACGCAAGAACCGACCTGCCCCTTCT
>SLFE01000195.1 GCA_007124415.1 Waddliaceae bacterium
AAAAATCTCATCAAAAATCCCTAATTCATCTTTTGAGTACACTCCCTAGTATATTCGTCAGTTAAGTCTGCAAATAAAATCTCTTGGGATTCTTCGTCCACCGCAAGGTGCAGCTTCCGCCATTGCCTCCTTCTACCTGCACCATGCTTTTTCACTTTCCATTCTCCCTCTCCGTATACCTTTAAACCCGTTGCATCGACGACCACATGCTTGACAGCTTTATCTTTGAGAAGGTGATCAGGAAGTTTCAACTTTTTCATCCGTTTACATATTTGGGTGTAGCTTGGAACAGGGAGGTCAATTCCGAGAATTTTCAGTAAAGATTTGAGGTACCCTTCCAATTTACGATCTAAGAGCTTAAGAATAAATTTAATCGTCATGGCAGTCTCGATGACTGTATCCGAGAAAATGAAAGGAGCGCCTTTTTGTTTCTTGGCTCTCCAGAACTTTAAGGTTTTTTTGTGGCTCATGGGGTATTCTCCTTTTGTTGCAAAAAAGAGTCTACCCCTGTTTTTTTCTCCTATCAAGTCTCAATTTTGATCTTGGCGCTATTCTCAGACTTTTTATCTAGGGAATTATGCAACACACCTCATGTGATGCGTTTAGCGAAAAAACCTTGGGATCTCTTTAGGAGTTCTGAAGTAGACGAAAAAAGGCAACTTCTCAATTTTGTATTTCAGAACTTGCATTTGGAGGGTAAAAAGCTGGTTGTTACCTTGGCAGAACCGTTTAATTTGTTCATTGAAGCTAACAACTGTCCAAAAGGATGGGGGTGGTTGGATTCGAACCAACGTAGACCTGAGTCGACGGAGTTACAGTCCGTTGCAATTGGCCGCTATGCGACACCCCCGGTTAAATGATGCTGACAGTAGGACTTGAACCCACAACCGTCCGATTACAAGTCGGGCGCTCTACCAATTGAGCTATGTCAGCAAAGCGAAAGGCAATTTATAACAAATTCCATGTTTTTTGGACAAGCATTTTAAGGCTCGAGGGAATCTGTTGACTCAGGAGGCTCTATCTCTTCCTCTTTTCTCTCGATTTCTTCCTTTTTTTCCTCGATCTTCTTCTGAAGCGTACCAAGCTGACTGATCTTTTCGGCAATGCCGCCTTTCATGACGCTCAAGCTTCGTTTTTTCAAGTCGGTAGCGGCCTTGGGCCTATCTTTATTCCAGCAGCATGACTTGTACTTCTTTCCCGAACCGCATGGACATGGGCCGTTTCTTCCAATTTTTTTATTCATAATAATCCCTACAATTGACTTCTTATGGAAAAAATTATACTATAGATAGTTCTTTTAAATAAATATTAAAGATATCTTATCTATGATTCCCCTATCGCGGCCGCCCTGGAAAGGACTCGGCAAAAAAATCGAAAGCCAGTGCCGCAAGGCCCTTTACGACTACGGCATGCTAGAAGGCGCAAACAAAATTGCGGTGGCGCTTAGCGGCGGCAAAGACAGTCTGACGCTTCTTTATATGCTGAAAGGCATCCTTGGCAGAGGCTTTCCGGATGCGGAAATTCACGCCATCCATGTCGATGGCGAGTACACCTGCGGCGCCGGGGTGAACCTAGATTATCTGAGAGCGATCTGCCGGGAGCTTGAAATCAATTTTATCACGCGAAAATCCACCCAGACCCTCGACTCTCTGGAGTGCTACTCGTGTTCAAGGGAGCGGCGCAAACTCCTGTTCGATGCGGCCAAAAGCGTCGGCGCCTGTACTGTCGCTTTCGGCCACCACCGAGACGACAACGCCCAAACCCTCATGATGAATCTTCTTCAAAAGGGCGAATTCGCCGGCATGCTCCCGAAACTTTATATGCAGCACTACGGCTGCAACATCATACGCCCCCTTGTCTATGTGCCTGAAAATGAGATCAGGGAATTTGCCAGGCAAACCGGATTTGCCCGCATCACCTGCCAGTGTCCTGTCGGACAAAATTCAAAAAGAAAGCAAGTCGACGTTCTTTTGGATGAAATGGACGCGCTTTACCCGCATGCCCGCCACAATTTAGCGAGCGCCAGCCTCAAATACGGCTCCGATAAAGCTAAAAATCCTTAAGTCATATTCCTGTTTCTGTTATAACCTCATGCCTACACAAGGAGTGTTTATGCAAGCTTCTCAAAGCGCAAACTCTTTCTCGCGGCATGAACCGCTTTTTAATGTCAGTTTCGAGCGCCTAAGCCAAGGCGTGGTGCACCTTGGGCGCCTAACTGATGAGGAAAAATCCAAACTGCAAAACGCTCGGCTGCCCGGCAGCCGAGCAGCTGAATGGGATCTCGATTATTCAACCCCTTATGTGAACACAGATGGGATTAGAAAAGGGGAAATCGTCCTTGTTGGCGACCGATATGCTCTGGTGGAAAAAGTCAATCTTATGGCTGTCTGGATCATTTTAAACAATCGTTTATACAAGGTCGCAAAAGAGCATCTCCAGCAAATCGCGAAAAAACTTGCCGACCGCATACCCGCTTCAAGGAAACTCAACACCCCGGCGTGCAGCATTGACAAGCTTCTGGCCACTCCGGTCAAAGAGCGATCAGATATGCTCTCCGGCCAATATGTTCTTGTTGAAGGACCTGATACCCGGTATCGTTATGCACGAATTTCCAAGGTTTTGGCAAACGAAGCATGCATCGCTTACTCGGATGAAAATATTAAGAGAAAAATTCACAAGAAGCTGTGGGGCATGTCAATCCAAAAGATTCCCCCTTTGCAGAAATCGCATGTTTCTTCAC
>SLFE01000250.1 GCA_007124415.1 Waddliaceae bacterium
CATTGACGCCTCGTCGCCTAATTCGGCAAGCCTTTCGAGCTGTTCTTCAGCAGACAAATCTTTCAAATCTTCGATTTCCTCATAATCGCGTAGAACAATCGATGAATTCAGAAAATCTCCGTACCTGCCATCGGCCCAGCCATCGTGGCCGACAAGCGCCATGTCGTCGCTCAGGTCGATAAAGTCCCTGGATGTCAGGTAATGACAGCGAAAACTGAGGTGGTTGGCCAACTTCCTTGTAGAAGCGATAGAGGTTCCGTAATAGTCGTGGTTTCCCAGAATGAAAAATAGGGGGATGGATGTTTCCTCTTGGATTTTTTCAAGCCAAACACCAAAATCCGATCCATCGCAAACATCTCCCGAGATTAAAATCCCGTCCGCCTTCTTATCGTTGATTCTATTAATAAAATAATTGAAATCTTCGGGTTCGACAAGATTCAAATGCAGATCGGTGAGCCAAAGCAGTTTTTTCATAGGCATAATGTTAAAACTTTTGGGATTTTTTCAACAGGCTATTGAAAATTTAATGATTTCACCTTTATAATTGAGGGTAACCATTCGATGCAGCATCTATTGTGGAAATTCTAAGCTTAACCATCTTGTTTTATATCGTTGCCAATCCTATAGGCAACAGCCCCATCATATTGGCTTTAATTAAAGATTTTGATTTTTCCCATCAAAAGAGCATCATGCTCCGCGAGGGGATTTTTGCGTTTTTTATCGCATTGTTTTTTCAGTTTTTCGGCGAAGTCTTTCTTCATGCCCTTCTTGTAGAACCGTACTCCTTGACCTATTGCGGAGGCATCCTGTTATTTCTTGTTGCCTTAAGAATGATCTTCCCTCAATTAGACGAAGGAGTGAAAGAAGAGAAGAGAGAACCCTACTTTGTTCCCATTTCGACCCCTCTGATCGCAGGACCGGGGCTGATGACAGTCATCATGGCCAAGACACAGGAAACCCCGGAATGGTGGGTGATCACCGCTGCGTTGATATTTGCTTTTATTCCGATTGTGCTGTCTCTGGTCGGCGCTCCATATATGCAGCGGATTCTCAAAAAAAGGGGGATGATTGCCCTTGAGCAGCTTATGGGTATGATCCTGATGCTGATTGCAGTCGATATGGTGGTCAATGCCACAATCAAATTTTTAAACACGAGGTGAAGCTATGTCTTTAATATCAATCACTCTGATTCTATTCTTGATCATGGATCCATTAGGGAATGTCGCCTATTTCATTGATGTCCTCAGCCACATCCCTCCGAAACAGCAGAGATGGGTGATCGTCCGGGAAATGTTCATAGCGCTTGGCGTTATTGTCGCCTTTTATTTTATCGGGGATTTGATTCTTGACTTCCTCCAAGTGTCCGATTCCGCAGTCAGCCTGACATCAGGTGTCATTCTGTTTCTCGTTTCGATCAAAATTATTTTTCCGAACTCTAAGAACTCCAGGCTGCAAGCTCATTTTGACAGCGAGCCGTTTATTGTTCCTTTAGCCATCCCCCTGATCGCAGGTCCCGCGCTCCTTGCGACCGTCATGCTTTTTGCCCATAGCCAAGGGGGCATTGTGCTGGGTGCTATAATTATTGCCTGGCTGCTGGCGTCATTGGTTCTTGTCTCATCCCCGTTTCTCATGAGATACTTGGGAAGAAACGGCCTGCTTGCTATCGAAAAATTGATGGGAATGATCCTTATTCTTCTTGCAATTCAACGATTTATGGAAGGCATCACATTGTTCATGGAAAAGAATGCTTAATATCAAGGCGATTTTGGCCTATGACGGGACCCGGTATCTCGGATGGCAAAAAACTCGCATGGGGCCAAGTATAGAAGGGCAGCTCCAATCTGTTCTTGAGCAAATCACCGGGCAGTCGATTGTTTTGCAGGCGGCCAGTAGAACTGACGCCGGGGTTCACGCAGACGGGCAGGTTGTGAACTTTTTTTTGAATAAGGAGACGGTTGAACTGCCTAAACTTCAGCTTAGCCTCAACCGGTTGCTGCCCGGCGACATCTCGGTATTAAAATTGACTGCCGTCCACAGCGAATTCCACCCGACCCTCGACGCCGCTTGCAAGGAGTATCATTATACTTTCTCGATAGGTCCCGTCCAATTTCCCCGGCATCGGCTTTATGCCTGGCATTACCCGTATAAGCTTGATATTCAGGCGATAAGTGATGCGTCCCGTCACTTCATCGGCGAGCATGACTTTTCCTCTTTTTGCAATGTGAAAAAAAACGACAAAGAGACCGATTTTATCCGCACGGTATTTTCGATAGAAATCAAAGAACTCGCCGAGAGTCGTTTAAGAATTATTATAAAGGGAAATCGATTCCTCTACCGCATGGCCAGAAATATAGCCGGCACTCTTGCCGGCGTCGGCAAAGGCGATATGGCCCCTGCCGAAATTCCTGAGATTCTCAAGCAGAAAGACCGCACGCAGGCTGGTGTGACGGCCCCCGCCCATGGTTTATCTCTTCACCGCTTGCAATTTAAATAATCCTTTATGGTATTATGAGGAGTATGATGAACATACGATAGGAGATCGTTGTGAAAAGTTTTGTCGAGTGGTTTCTTCGCTGGGTGACTAAAATTGCGCTCTGGTTCCGATATCGAATCAAAACAAAAGGTTTGGAAAAGATAACCCGGGAAAATTTGGATAAGCCCGGAGGTGTTTTATTTTTGCCGAACCATCCGGCGATGGGAGTTGAGCCGATGTCTGTTGTCCAGGCTATTTGGAAAAG
>SLFE01000224.1 GCA_007124415.1 Waddliaceae bacterium
CAGGCTGCCCGGTATCATCAAGGTATTTTTTTATTGCCGATTTTTGGTCTTTGGTAATCGTTGCCATCACGACCTCTAAATGAAATTAAAAATTAACATACGTGATATTAATTGTAGCGTGATCAAAGTTATAAAACAAGAAGATTTTACAGAGGTGGGTCCATGCCAAAAACGGACAAGCTTGAAATCCGGGAAATCGAAGTTCCCGGCTACGAAAAAGTAATCGAGGCAACCAATCACGAAGCAGGCCTTCACTGCTTCATAGCCATCCACAATACAAGCTTGGGTCCGGCCCTAGGCGGCACACGCATATACCTTTATCGGACGGATGAGGAAGCTCTCGCGGACGCTTTAAGGCTCGCAAAGGCCATGACATACAAATCAGCCCTGGCTGAAACCGGCTTCGGAGGAGGCAAAGCGGTTATTTTCGCCAGCCATAGCAAAATGAAATCCGAAAAGCTCCTTCTGGCCTTCGGTGAAGTTGTCAACCACCTGGAAGGTCGTTATATCGCCGCCGAAGATGTCGGCAGCTCGGTCCACGACTTGTTGGTTATCAGCCGCAAAACGCCTTTCGTCGCCGCCCTACCCACCGGAAAAAGCAGCGGCGATCCCGCCCGCTTCACAGCCTGGGGCGTCTTTAAGGGAATGAAAGCGGTCGCCAAAACCCTCTGGGGAACCGAATCCTTGAGCGGCAAGCGGATTGCCATCCAAGGGCTCGGCCATGTCGGATCGCACCTGGCCAGGCACCTTTTCTGGGAGGGGGCCGACCTCGTTTTTACCGATCTCGACCCTCAGCAAATGAGCGATCTCGGAAGAATTTATGAGGCGGAAATCGTTTCGCCGGATAAAATCTACTCCGTCGAGTGCGATATTTTCTCTCCCTGCGCCATGGGAGGAAGTTTGAACGACGAGACCATACCTAAGCTTCGCTGCGCCGCCGTCGCAGGCTCGGCCAACAACCAGCTTTTCGAGCCCCATTACGGCGAAGAGCTGATGGACCGCGGCATCCTCTACGCCCCCGACTTTGTCATCAACGCCGGAGGCATTATCAATGCCGCCGGCGAATTCGACGAAGAGGGCTACAGCCCCAAAAACGCCCTGCGCAGGACTAATAAAATTTTCGATACGCTTATGTCCATTTTCGATACGGCGCAAAAAGAAGGGAAGTCCACAGTCGATGTCGCACTTGATCTGGCCGAATATAAACTGAGCCGCGGCATCGGAAAGAGGCGGAAAGCGATAAAATTCAAGTAGATTTCCCCCCTTTTTTTTGTTACAATAGCAGCCATAAAAAGGATTTCAACAGATGCTGCCCCCTATTCATTTTTTGACCGACAGGTTCACACAAGCGACAAAAGAGGCCTTGCCCGAGGTTGAAAAGCTCCCTCCGATCGAAATCACTCCCTCGACGCAGGAACACTTCGGCCACTACCAGTGCAACTCGGCCATGAAGCTTGCGAAAACGTTGAAAATGCCGCCGCGCAAGATCGCCGAGGCCATCGCCTCCTATTTTGAAAAACACCCCGAGCCCCTCATCCAAAAACTGGAAGTCGCCGGCCCCGGTTTTATCAATATCACATTGAACCCGGAAAGCGTTGCCAGGCTGATCGAAAAGATCATCGACGATCCGCGCCTCGGCATCGAACCGCCGCAGAACCCGGAAAAAATCGCCATCGACTTCTCCTCCCCCAATATAGCCAAGGAAATGCATGTCGGCCACCTCCGCTCCACCATCATCGGAGACGCCCTTGCCCGTCTTTTCGAATTTTTAGGGCACGAGGTCCTCCGCCTCAACCATATCGGAGACTGGGGAACCGCATTCGGAATGCTCATTGCCTATATGAAGCAAAACGTTCCGGAAATTCTGGAAGGCAAAGAAGAGACCGACCTCTCCCACCTTGTCTCATGGTATAAAGCTTCGAAAGCCGAATTCGACGCCGATCCCGAATTCAAAAAAACCTCCCAGAAAGAAGTTGTCAAACTGCAAAGCGGCGATCCCGATTCGATCCGGGCGTGGAATATCATTTGCGAAATATCGAGAAAAGCCTACCGGGAAATCTACGACCTGCTCGACATCCGCCTGACAGACAGAGGCGAATCCTTTTACAATCCCATGCTTGCCGATGTGATCGGCGAGCTCGACCGCAAAGGGATGACCGAAATCAGCAACGGGGCCAAGTGCATCTTTCTCGAAGGCTACGTCAACCGCCAGGGAGAGCCCTTGCCGCTCATGGTGCAAAAATCCGACGGCGGGTACAACTACGCCACAACAGACCTTGCCGCCATCCGCCACCGCATTCAAGATGAAAAAGCCGGCCGCCTGATCTACGTCACCGACGCCGGCCAGGCCCAGCACTTCAAAATGGTTTTCAAGGCCGCTGAAGAAGCCGGCTGGCTCGACCCCGAAAAAGTACAAGTGGACCACGTCGCCTTCGGCCTCGTTCTCGGCCCCGACGGCAAAAAGTTCAAAACCAGGTCGGGCGAGACCGAAAGGCTCATCGACCTCATCTACCAGGCCGTCGCCAGAGCCAGGGAAATCATCAAAGAAAAAAATCCCGACTACAGCAGCGAAGAGGTAGAGAAAGTGGCCCGCGTCCTCGGAACCGGAGCCATCAAATACGCCGACCTTTCCACCAACCGGACCAACGACTACATGTTCAGTTATGACAAAATGCTCAGGTTCGAAGGCAATACCGCCGCGTACCTGATCTACTCATACGTCAGGGTCA
>SLFE01000080.1 GCA_007124415.1 Waddliaceae bacterium
AGGGCTTGCAATGTGTAAGTGACCGAAAGCGTTTTGGGGCGGTTTCTGGCCAAAAATACCGGCGGGTCCGATGCGGAAACCTCTCCCAAAACGATTTGGCCCTCCAGAATCCTGTAGCTTACAATGGCCGGGTTGTTGATCGGAGTCCAGGTCAGCTCATCGAAAAACTCCATCTGCATCGCGAAGGTGTTTGTCCGTCGAATCCCCTCGAATTCGGGAAGCGTTGTGATGGCAACTCCAAGAGGGGTGTTTCCGACGCTGATAGTGTCGGTTTCCTCGCTGGTCGCGACGTTAATAGCCGAGACGTTGTCATCTCCTGAATTAGTGATATAGGCAATAGAGCTATCTTGGCAAAAGGCAACTCCAAATGGAGAAAATCCCACTTCTATGCGGGGTAAAATTTCGGTATGAGTCGAGGCATCTATTACCGAAACGTTATTTTCAGCTTGGTTGGTGACATAGGCGATCGTTCCATCGGGGCTGAAGGCGACTTCAATCGCTCCGTTTCCTACGTCAATGGTGTCGATCACCATACCGGCAAGAACGTCAATGACTGAAACAGTATTGTTGCTGCTTACGACATAGGCGACTGTTCCGTCAGGGCTAATGTCAACACTTGTCGGATCGGCTACCACGGGGATAGTTGTCGTCTCAGTATGGGTTGCTACGTCGATCACAGAAACGTTTTGCCCTCCCACGTTTGCGACATAGGCGACTGTTCCGTCCGGAGTAAAGGCAACATCAAGAGGACCGCTTCCACCTAAGCTTATACGGGGAAAAATTTCGGTATGAGTCGCAACATCAATGACCGAAACATCATTAGAGGCACCTCCCACGTTTGCGACATAGGCGATTGTTCCGTCCGGAGTAAAGGCGACTCCGCCCGGAGAATCTCCTACAGGAATGGTTGTGATCACCATGCCGTTTAGAACGTCAATGACTGAAACAGTGTCTGAGCCCGAGTTTGTCACATAGGCAATAGTGCCGTCCGGGGTAAAGGCGACTCTAAAAGGAGAGTTTCCCACAGAAATGGTGTCGGTCACTTCCCCGCCAGCGACATCTATGACCGAAACTGTGCCATCACTGAAGTTCACTACATAAGCGATCTGTGTCGCAGAGGCACTTTGGTGAGCCAACGTCATGAAAAGCGACATCAGGCAAAGGAATAAAAATCTCATTGAAAGTCTCCTAAAGAAAAAATCTTAATATTTCAAGGTATTGTCGCCGTCAAAGTAGCGATCACATTGCCGTTTTCATCAAGGGCTTGCAGTGTGTAAGTGACCGGAAGCGTTTTGGGGCGGTTTCTGGCCAAAAACACCAACGGGTCCGATGCGGAAACCTCGCCCAAGATTTGTCCGTTCTCGAGAATCCTATAGCTGACAATATTGGGATTCAATGAGGTGGGCCAGGTAAGCTGATCGAAATACTCTGTCTGCATCGCGAAGGTGTTTGTCCGTCGAATTCCCGAAAAGCTCGGAAAATCGGTGATGTCAAGTAAATACGGGTTATTTCCAACTTGGATGTTAGCGACCACTTCGCTATTTTCAACATTGATCACTGAAACTTCATCTTGGAGAAAGCCTTTGAGAGCAATAGCTTCTTGGCCATCAGTTGTAAAGGCTACACCCAAATTTCCTGCATTTTGAAATGTCTCAATGATTTCCAGGGTATCAACATCAATTATATTAACCGAATTATTGCCTTTGGTTACATAGGCGATGGAGCTGTCGGGACTAAAGGCAAAAAAAGCTGAAAAAAGCGGCGTGTTGATGATATCGACAAAATCCGGGGCATCAGGAGTTGTCGATACGTCATAAACGAAGATATTGCCACCGGTATTCGATAAAAAAATAGTGGTTCCGTTTGGAGTGATGTCCAGGTAGAAGGGTTCTACGCCAGGCGTAGTGATATTAAAAATATCCATTCCTGCGGCAACATCTATTACGCGCAAAAAACCATCTGAATCAGTTACATAGGCATACTCTCCGCTCGGATTAAAGACAACATATAATGGAATAATTCCTGCTGAAATAGTGCCGATGACTGTATCGGTTAATACGTCAATGACTGTGATTTGGTCGCCCGCTACGACATAGGCAATGGAGCCGTCGGGACTAACGTCAACCCCCAGGGGAATAGTGCCAACTGTAATCGTTTCTATGACAGTGTTGGTAGCAACATCGATCACCGAAACAAAGTCGTTGCCAGCGTTGGAAACGTAGGCTTTTGTACCATCCGGGGTGAAGGCAACTTGATCCGGTCTCTGACCAACCTGGATAGTGGCTATCACCTCGCGGCTTGCGATATCAATAACCGAAACAGTGTTGTCATTTTTGTTCGTCACGTAAGCAATTTCAGTTGAGTGTACGTTTGGGCTTGTCGATGCCAAAAGGGCCGACACCAGCAAAAGGAATAAAAATCTCATTGAAAGTCTCCTAAAGAAAAAATCTAATATTTCAAGGTATTGTCGTTGTGAACGTGGCAATAATATTGCCGTTTTCATCCAGGGCTTGCAATGTGTAAGTGACCGAAAGCGTTTTGGGGCGGTTTCTGGCCAAAAACACCAACGGATCCGATGCGGAAACCTCTCCCAAAACGGTCTGGCCTTCCAAAATCCTATAGCTGACAATAGCGGGGTTTAAGGAGGGGGGCCAAGTGAGCTGATCGAAATACTCTGTCTGCATCGCGAAGCGGTTGGTGCAGCGAATCCCCGAAAAGC
>SLFE01000258.1 GCA_007124415.1 Waddliaceae bacterium
AAAAATGCCGCGAGGGTAAAACAATCGTTATCCCGTCCGGCTGGCGAAGCCACAGCACCTGCCTCGTTATAAAAGGAGACACCTTGATCAAAGGAAATAAGGATGAAAAAAGAACGGAATTCGGCCTTTCGGTATACAAGGGAAAAAAGATTAAAGAAACGATCACAGCAGAGGTCGAGAGCATGGGGCGGATGATCAAAAGGCAAAAATATGCGCTTGGTCGGCGGCCAAGCTTGCTGTCCGCGCTGTCTTCTATTTGATTTATCTTGAAAAGTATCAGGATATAGATGAAGCGAAGAAGATGACCATGATAGCGTACAAGGATTGGCGGAGGAAGCATTCAAGGCGGGAAGTGGAAAAATATCTTAAAGAACACAAGGAAGGACAGCCGCTTTGTGGATGGCTCGATGGAGTACTGCTGCGCCTCATCTATGAAAAATGCGAACGCAAACAGCACCCCGTGTATCGCGAAATTCAAGACATGATTAAGGCTTTTATTAAATAATAAGAGCGGGTTCCAGACTGCATTCTTAATGTCCTTTCCAGTCAGCAATCGCCTCGTCAAGGGCTCTTTTTGCGATGCGTGCAAATATGGGATTGGTGTCGCGATAATAAGGGTAGCCAACAATCCCAAGGAAGAGGGCCCAGCCTCGCCCGCGATGCCAAGTGTCGTCGTCTGGCTGCACGATTGAACGAAAAATCTCGCGGTTTTTTGAGCTAAGAAGCGCCCAGGCAACCATCATATCGCAAGCAGGGTCTCCAATACCTGCTAAACCGAAGTCAACGACACCCACAATTTTTTTATCTTTTGCAAGCAGGTTTCCTGCATGCAGATCGCCATGGATCCACACGGGATCTTTTGACCAAATAGGAGCTCTTGATGCTGAATCCCATAGCTTTCTTAGGAGCTCCTCATCGTAAATCTCATTCAATAGTGGGATGAATTGTTTAACTTCTTTACTGCGATTGCTAAGAGGGGTTCCGCGCCGGCATTTCGGGCCGTTGACAGGCTGAATCTTTTGCATGGCTTTGACAAAGGCTCCCAAGTCGGCTGCTGCCATATTCTCGTCGATCATGCCTTCTTTATCGGGGTTTGAGCCTTCCAGGAAATCACAAACAAGCCAGGGAAAAGGATAACCCGAATCAGGCATACCCTTGCCAATTATCTTTGGGATTGGAATGGGAAGTTGCGGACCAAGCTTGGGAAGGCAAGCGATTTCCTTTTCTATATTTAAAGATGAGCCCTCTGTTTTTGGAAGCCGCACAAGCTTGTCATTCCCAAGCTTGTACATGGCATTATCAGTTCCCTCGGGCTGCATCACCCGGAGAGTTAAATCCGCCCACTGAGGAAATTGCTTCAGGAGCAGGCTTCTGATAAGCTCCGGGCTTATATCGACCTCATCGGCATGCATCTTGTTTCGAGACATCATTTTTCTCCCGCGGATTGAGGAGCCACTTGCAAAATTCCAGCAGAAAGCTTTTTGGCTCTTTCACCGATCTTCGCCATGTGTCACAAATCCCCTACTCTTAAGAGTATGTGAATTTGCGGCACATGGCAAATTTCGGCAAAATAGCTCAAAAATCGACTTCGCTGGAATTTTGCAAGTGGCTCTGTGAGCTTAGAATTTTTCCCATAGGAGTATCCCTTTCATCTCCTTCATATCCATCGGGATCGTTGAAGGGCATTTCCGTGTATCCCAGATTTCTATAGAACTGCACCGCATTCGATGATGACTCTGCGTGTATGCTTTGATACCCTTTCATCTTTAGCCATGACTCAATCCCATTCATGAATTGCCACCCGAATCCTTGATGACGTTCCTTTTCATCAATAACGATAATGCGTATCGCTGCTCTTGAATTTGGCCATAGTTGGATATGGGCATAACCGATCATCTCTACGCCCTTGTAAAGGATGAAGTGGACGTGATCTTTGTGATTGAATGTCCACTCATAAGGGTCTTGAATGGGCACCTTATCAAAGAAATACTTTTGTCTAAAATGCTTTGCTGCCTCCCACTCGTCAAAGTGCGTGCAAATGACGAATCGCAATCGATCAAATCCGGCTTTTTTTAGGACTCGATGGATAAAGCTATTCTTTCCCAAATTGTATCCCGTGAACATAGAGTTGTTTTTTTTGAAAGAAGACTCTTTCTGTAAAAGCTCAAGTTTCAGGGCAGCATACTCATCGCGAATCTCGGGATGGCTTCTCAAGTAGTCGCGAAAGGTGAGATTCAGCTCTATCTCAGGATGATTTTTTTCATAGACATGCAGGTTGACGTTGACGGAACCGCGTTTGCTAAATCCATAGTGCATGGGAATGTTGAATTCGCCGCGGTAATCAAAACCTGCGGGCTCAAGTTGTTTTATGGATTTTTCCGGCTCTTTGACGACGGCAATTATGTCGATTTTGGGTTTTGCGGCTAAGCCGGGAACCGAAGTTGAACCAACATGGTGAACGGCTAAAAAATTATCGCCCAGCGCGTCCTTAATTTTACCAGCCTCATCTTCAAAACGTTCTGGCCAGTTTGGATCGTAAGGGGCGAGTTCTAATTTTCTTTTTTCGTTGGTCATATTATTACAAGATGCGGATGCTGTTAAAGCCGCTAATTCTCTCAATGACAACATGATACCAGGTGTGAATTTTCGATTTCAAGAGAGCCACTTGCAAAATTCCAGCGAAATCGATTTTTGAGCTATTTTGCCGAAATTT
>SLFE01000102.1 GCA_007124415.1 Waddliaceae bacterium
AGGTATCTTACCTCCTATGATTTTGCCGAGAGGGACGAGGGCGCAAAGCTCAGCAATCAGATGCTGAGCCAAAAGTTAATGCAAGCGGCTATCCGGGAAGCGATCGCGCACAACGAATTTATATTCAATCAAGTAAGACTTGAGCTTTCCCGGTATCTGAATTTCCCCGATCAAGTTGAAAGGCGCGTCCTTTTAGAAAAGTCGGAAGACTGGCGGCAGGAAATTGTCCATCTCGAACAAAACATCAAAGATTGGGAATTGTCGACGCAGCGGGACATACAACGGGCCGAAGAGTGGCTTTCTCTGCGGGTTGAGGAGGAAAACGAAAATGCCGAGGACCTGAGGGAAATTCAAAGAGAGATACTCCTGGAAGCCGAATCTTCGCTATTCCTTCTTATCCGATTGAAAAGCGATACGGAGAGAACCGAGTTTTTACTCGGCCTGGTCGACAGGATCACCCATGAAGAAAAAGGCTGGCTTGAAAGGACCTGGCAATCATTCTGGCAATATTTAATCAATGCCTTAAGAGCTCCGGGAACGTGGATTGCGCAGCCTCTTTTTACAGTGGGCGACACGGTGATTACAACTGTCAGCATCATCCAATTCTTAGTTGTCCTGATCATTACCATCTGGATTGCCAGATTGCTAGGCACCACCGTCAACCGCTATGCAGCGCGAAGAAAAGACATCAAACTCTCCCTTCTCTATAGAATCAACAGGCTGTTTCAATATGTCATTATCGCAATCGGAATTTTCATCGCATTGACTTTCATCGGATTCGACTTTACCAACCTGGTCCTCATAGCCGGTGCGCTCGGTGTCGGTTTGGGATTCGGCCTCCAAATGCTTTTCAACAATTTTGTTTCGGGGATTGTAATCCTCTTTGAAAATCAGCTGAAGGTGGGCGATTATGTCGAGCTTGAATCGGGCGTTTGCGGCGAAGTCAGGGAAATCAACGTGCGAAGCACCTACGTCAAAACCAACGACGGCATAGCCATTATGGTTCCCAACTCCGAATTTACGACATCAAGGGTGATTAACTGGACTCACAAGGAGCCTTACCGCCGGGTGCAGATTCCTTTTTCCGTTGCCTACCAAAGCGACAAAGACCTTGTGAAAAAAGTGGTGAAGGAAGCGATATTGAATGTCCCGATCACTTTGAAAAAATCGTGGGCGCCGGAGCCGAGGGTCTACATTGTAGACTTCGGCCCGAGCAGCATCGACTTCAAAGTCTCTGTCTGGGTCGACGATAACGCCACAAAACGCTCTTCCTACACTAAGTCGATGTATTTATGGGTGATTCACGATGCGCTGACCGAGAACAACATAAAAATCCCCTATCCGCAGGTCGACCTTCACGTCGAGAGCGTTTTTGACAAAACATCCCTTGAAGAGATTAAAAATTCATTCAATCAGCACTCTGAGTAACCAGCCAGTCGGAACGGTAGGCAACCTTGAAGCCCGTGGCCGCTCAGCGCCGACTTCATCGTGGAAATGATTCCCTTGCCCAACGGGATTTCGTCAAGCATTCCCGACTTTTCCGCGGCCAAAACATCGTCGGTTTCGATCCATTTCGCTTGTGCGATCTCGCCGTCTTGAGGCTTTAAAATCTGCTCGCTTGAAGCTTCAAAAACATAGGTCTGGTTGAGAGCCGGAGCGAATTGGTTTTTAGGAAAAGCCGTTTGAGCAATCATTCTTGCCTTTTCAATCGACTCCTTGTCAATAACCACGCCGGTTTCTTCCGCGGCCTCCCTTGCGGCTGTAGAAGCTATAAGTGCCTTGTCATCTTTTTCTGGATCATAGCAGCCGCCTGGAAATTGCCAGATTTTCTCGAATTTTTTTCCGGTCCACCTCTTTTCGACGACAAGCAAAACTTTTTTGGCTGCGCTATCAATCACTACAGCCTGCGCTCCGATATTGTGCGTCGCTCCGGGAGGAATTTTACACTCCTTACTCGGTTTGAGCCATCTTTTGCGCGCGAGGGGACTCCGTCCTTCAGGGCGGAGAGGAATCGCGGCCTCCATATTTGTTGATTAATATTCTTGTTTAGTGGTATAGTTTTTGCATGTTGATACAAAGAACTATACCGATCACTATTGAGAAATCCTACGATCTTCTCGAAACGATTGAAGAGTTCAACCAATACCAAAAGGGAATTTCTGGTGATTGTTTTAGCGAGGGAAGTCCAAAAAATGCTCTGTCTTTGCACAAATCGGTATATCACACTATTGAATCTTCTTTGACTTCTCAACTCAAATGTACGGCTATCCGACTCGTTGCAGGGGCTTATGCTTCTGCAAAGTCCAACAAACGACCTGCTACAAGAGCATTTGTTTTCAGAAAAAAGAAAGCTTTGTTTTTGATTGGTAAAAGAGGGCGCGACGCTTCGTTCTCCAAATGCGGAAAGCTCTCGATATCTACTATCAACGGAAGAAAGAAGATAGGATTTAAAATTCCTGAAGCGTTCCAAAGTGATTTTTCCAAAGCTGTAACTATTGATTCTCTCAATGTCGGATTGGATGGAAAAGGGTCTCTTTGTGTCACTCTTGAAGTGCAAGAACCAAAAGGTATTATTCCTGTTGGTATTGATCTTGGTATTCGAAATGCCTTGGTTGCATCGACTAAGAAAAATACTTTTGTTGTTTCTGGAAGTGATCTTTCTCGAAAAAGAAAGCAAATCCGAAAAACAAAACCTAAAAATCAAACAAA
>SLFE01000177.1 GCA_007124415.1 Waddliaceae bacterium
ACCGCTGACGGCATCTCGTTCAACTTCAACAACAACACCGTCAGCGTGGATCTGCTCGACGCGGGCAAGATCGCGCAGCGTCCCGGCACCCGCGGTGTGGGCGCGACGTTGCAGGCGGTCCGCGACGACGACGTCGACACGTTCTGGATCACGTTCGACTTCGGCGACGAAGGCTACCTCGTCGTCGCGCCGTTCGGTGAGCCGGCGGCGGACGACGAGCTGTACGTGCTCCAGGGCGCGTGTCAGGAGCCGCAGCCGCAGCAGTCGGCGGCGAACACCTACCAGCAGGCCGTCGTGGAGTTCCTCGCTGAGGATTGGAACTTCAAGGCGACGATGACCAGCGGCACCTAATGGCGACTGCCGAGGAGATCCTGAAGAGGACGTCGGGGCGCACCCGCACGGTGTGGGTGTGCCCCGACGGCGAGCTGTATTCGCGGTGGCAGACCGTCGAGGGCGACTACGAGCGGGCCCGGCAGGCGCGCGGCACGCTCGCCGACGACGACGAAACCGCGCGGCTGCGTGAGGAAGCCGAGCGGCTGCGCGGCGAGGTCGACGAGGCGCTGGTCGAGTTCCGGCTGCGGGAGGTGCGTCCGGGCAGGGTGAACGAGCTGCGCGCCGACCATGCGCTGCCCCGCAAGGAAGCCGAGAAGCTCGGGTTGCGGGCGGGCGCGCTGGATGAGGAGTCGTTCTGGCCCGCGTTGGCTGCAGAGTCGATCGAGGAGCCGAACTTCACCGTCGATCAGGCCCGCGAGCTGCTGGATTCCAGCCAGGCGGTGCGGAGCCCGCTGCTGGCCGCGTTGAACGAGCTGCACGGGGTGGTGAGCGGCGACCCAAAACGGCAGGTCGATACCGCGCGTCACCGGAGTTCCGAGACCAGCTAGACGCTGCCGCCGAGCATGGCGTGGCCCGGTCGGTGCTCATGGGCCGCCGACGCCAGTCGGTGACGGAGTACCACTACGACGACGAGGACCGATTGGTGCGTGCGGTGACGACGCATGATGCGGAGTTCACCGACGACGACACCGACGCGGTGCTCGAACGCGCGCAGGAGCGCGCCCGCGCGTGTGCGGGCTGCGGGCAGCCACGCGACGAGGTGTGGCCGGAGGGCCCGGACGATGCGCTCAAGAAGGAGCGTGAGTGGGCGGCAGCGCCGATGAAGTGTGTGGCGTGCGCCGAGCGTGACCGGACGAAACGCAAGTACGAGGCGAGTGAGCGTCCCGACCGGGACGGCATCCACTTCGTCCTACAGCGCCGCGACTAGTCGAGCGCGCCGACGTCCTGGCATGACTCGCCGACTGCGTGGACGTGGTCGGGGGTGAGCGCGTTGTTGTTGATCGCCGCCACCATCGTTCGCGCCGCGTCGGCGACGCCGGCCTCGTCGGCGGCTCGCGCGTACTCGTCGATGCTCTGCGCCCGCTCGAGACGCTGAGCATCCGACAGGGTTTCCCAGTCGGTGGCGAGGGACGTGAACTCGCGGCACGCCGCCTGCGCGCCACTGCTGGGTCCGTCGTCGTCACCGGCAGGCCACATGACGATCACGGCGATTGCTGCGATGACGAGAACGACGAGGAACTGCTTGTTCGATCGGTTCATAGCCGCCCCCTTTGCTAGAAAGTGAGTATACCCCTTGGCTGACCGCACTATTACCGTCCGGCTGCGTGCTGTCGTGTCGCCGTTGCAGCAGGGGATGCAGCAGGCGGGCGCGACGGTGGCGACGCAGGGACGCCGCATGGAGCAGTCCATGCAGCGCAACCGTCGCGCCTTTGATCTTGCGGGCGCGGCGGCGATCGGTATGGGCACCGCGGTCGGCATGGGGTTGCGGTCGGCGGGCGACGAGGCGGTCGAGTTCGAATCGACGATGACGCGTCTCGCCACCCAGATCGGTCTCGCCGAAGACGAGATCAACGAGATGCGTGACGCGGCGCTTGGGCTGTCGGGCACGGGTCGGGGCGCGCAGGAACTCGGCGAGGCCGCGTTCTTCGTCTCGTCGGCCGGGCTGCGGGGCGCGGAAGCGCTCGACGTGATGGAGCAGTCCGCGCAGGCTGCCAGCATCGGCCTCGGCGAGACCCGCGAGATCGCCGACCTTGTCACGAGCGCGATCAACGCGTACGGCATCGAGAACCTGGAGGCCAGCGAGGCAACCGACATTCTCGTCGGCGCGGTCCGCGAAGGGAAGGCTGAGGCCGAAGAGCTCGCCGGCTCGATGGGGCAAGTCCTGCCGATCGCATCCGAGATGGGCGTCAGCTTCGACCAAGTGGCCGGGGTGCAGGCGGCGATGACGCGTACCGGCACCGAGGCGGGCACCGCGGCGATCCAGTTGCGCCAGGTGCTCATGACGCTGCAGGACCCCACCGACCAGGCCCGCGAGGTGTTGGAGCAGTACGGCTTCTCGGCGGAGGAGATGCGCGCCACGATCCGCGAGGACGGGCTGTTCGCCGCGTTGATGGAGCTGCGCACCGCGTTCGAGGGCAACGAAGAGGCGATGGCGGGCGTGTTCCCCAACGCCCGAGCGCTCATGGGTGTCCTCGACCTGATGGGCGCGAACGCCGCCGAGAACGAGCAGATCATGGCGCGGATGGCCGACACCACCGGCCTAACCGCCGAGGCGTTCGAGCGGTGGGGCGACACAACTGAGGCGCAGCAGGCGCGTGCGAGCGCGGCGTGGGAGAACGCGCGCATCCAGTTCGGCGAGGCGACGCTGGGTAT
>SLFE01000094.1 GCA_007124415.1 Waddliaceae bacterium
ATTTGACCCCTGATTGCGACCCTAATCCGCGGTTGAAAAAAGCAAAAAAAAAGCGGCCCGAAGGCCGCTTTTTTGACAACTTCATTAAGCTGTCTTAGTTGATGATAGTACTCTCTTCGAGAGTTATCGGAGATTGGATAGAATCGGAGCTGATTTCAGCTTTAATTCTAGCATCTCCTCTATCTTTCGCTTGAGCATCAACTCTGAAGCAGAATGACTCTCTGGCTCCAGCAATCGGAACCGGATCGAAAGTCACAGTTTGTCCGGATATTGTCGCCGGATAACCTCCGTGCGTAGATACCGGAACAAGCTCTGCAGGGAAGTGGATAACAACGCTCAGGTTGGTATCTTCCTCAGAACCTTGGTTAGTGACTCGGAGAGTGTAGGTGTTGAAGTCGCCGACGCAGATCGGATCTTTTGTATCAGCAAAACATCCGTTAAGCGCAGGAGTTCCCCTCCAACGTGTTCCCCATTCGGCGCAATCGCGGCAGCGCTGGCAGTTGTCAACAGAAACACGGTTGACAAAGTACCCTGGAGTACATGTTGTCAAAGTAATTCCGAGGTTTTGCCTTTCGCCGGGCTTCAGCTCGTCGAATCTCCAAACCGCCTGGTTGCCATTGACAACAGCGCCGGGAGCCTCAACAATCGATGTTGCCGATGGAGCCTGGTCGCAGACGACAACGCCTGTGAGCGTGGTGTCTCCGGTGTTGGTGACTACGATGTCATAATCGGCGCTCTCACCGATTTTTCTCTCTTTAGGACCGGTTTTTTCGATTTGGCCCTGGCACAAGACAACGTTGGTGCAGAACTGGCAGCTTGTAGGATGCGCATTGCAAGAAGTCACGTTGACTGTATTGCAAACCTGGCCGCGCTTGGTTGCCGTGAAGCAAACATTGATGCACTTGGTTTCTTGCGGTTGAATCGTTCCAAGATCCCAGCAAAGCCTTCGCTGGCCGCTGCTGTGCTCAAGACCGTCTGGTACGATATCAACTACTACGACATCTTCAGCAGCGCAAGAACCTGTGTTGGTGACTGTGATTTGATAATGCACAGGGTCGCACGGAGCCACTTCTTCAGGACCGCATTTGCAGCACTCAAGAATCGGTTTCGCGCAAAGAATCGTGCAGAACTGAACAGGCACCGCAGTCACGCAGAAGCAAGCGCAAAGGTTTCCTTCAACGTCAGCGCGCAGAATCACGCGGCTTGAATACGTGTCGCCTTTCATCATGCGATCAAAGGTCCATGTTATCAGGCCGTCCTCTTCGGTCAATCCCGGCGGCTCGCTGCGAACCAGCGACATCCCTTCGGGAAGCATGAGGTTAACTTCGGCGTGGCATAAATCAATGCACGCTTGAATACAAACATCCAAAGCGAAATTGTCTCCGAGGATACAAAGCTTCGGTTGTGTGGCAGTGACAAGCACTCCATCATGTGTTATTTGTCCTGAGCTGCCGTGGGGGCCAGGCGCTGGGCATGGCTCACTTAGCTGAGGACTCGGACACGGATCGCCGCCATCCTGGACGTATTTGTCCGGACAGCATGCATCATGACCTGCATAATTGGAACACCCAGCAAAGCAAAGTGCTGTGGCGAATATCACAATCAGCGAGGTTAGTAGTCCCAGATGTTTTCTCATTAGTGTCTCCTTTAGGTTTAACACTTCTACTTAACAAAATCTTTTGACTTTCTGCATTTTATGCAGATTATCACCTTATCTAATCTCTTTTAATTTTTTTTCAAAAGCTATGAGAGAAAGCGACAATCAATTCTTCGTTTCTCCCGAGGAATAGGCCTCCATATTTGAACCTCTCCCACCCAGGCCCTGTCAATTAGGGTCAAAATATAAATACCATCCCGGCGTACAATAGTCAAATGGTTGGTATCCGCAATATCTCGGCTGGGGACAGCAACGAGGTTTGCAGCAGCTGTAATTTGCAGCGCATGGATTGCTCGGCCTCGGGCAATTGTCGGCCAGGGGCGGGCAGCATGGCGTTTCGCAGTATGGTTCCTCACAAGGGCTGCCGGGGTTGTCAACCTTGGGACCGCATCCGGTCAGAGCGGCGGCTGCTATCCAGAGAACTAGCAACGATCCCGCAGACTTCATTCGGCTTTTTATCATACTGACTCCTTAAATTTGTTATCTTCTTTATCCTTGCGCTAGTGCCGGCAGGGCCTTTTAGAGACTCTGCCGACTAGTCGTGCAACCTAAATTATCACACAAAATCCTTTATGCCTTAGCAGCTAGGGCATTTTGGAGGGCAGTAATCCGGGGGGCACTCAGGCGGAGGGCAGGCCGGCTGAGGGCATGGCGGACATGGCGGACATGGCTGAGGACATACTGTTGGAGGACAACATGGATCACACGGATCGCAGCAGCCGCATCCAGTAAGCATGACCGATACTGCGCCCAATGCTACTAAAGATGATAAAAATGCTAATGATTTTTTCATAACATAACTCCTATGTTTTTTTTTTGGAACTGATCAAGAGTTTTTTCAAGCTCTTAACTCTCCCCTCGTATTCAAGTGTTGTTTTTCCATCCCTTTAGCAATGTGTTGAAAGGGGTTTTACCCTTTCTAAATAAGGGTTCAGGGATAATTCATCCACAAGTTTTTTAAAAAAATTCATTTTTTTTGGGGTTGAATTTTCCACAAATCTAACAGTCAGGCATTTGCAAAATCAGGATTTCGAA
>SLFE01000159.1 GCA_007124415.1 Waddliaceae bacterium
AAGACTTCCATGGAGTCGGTAAAGACGACGGTCATGATGAGGGCCGCGCCGACGCAGTACAGGCTCATGAGCAGAGTGATCAGCCAGGCCGATTCAGGATAGGCGTAGGATTGCAGCACGAGCGTGAGAGCTGAAAGCGACGTGATGACAGAGCCTGCGACAACCGAGCTGCGGCTTCCGATAGCGCCAAGTATCCGGTCTGAAAATGAGCTTGTCAAGGAAAACGATCCGATAATGAGGCCTTGATAAATCGAGTACTGGATCAGCGAAACGCCGAGCTGGTCGATGAATAGGAAGGCGCCGATTCCCAAAAACGACAGGTAGCCTGATATGATGATGCTTGGGACGAAGGAGAAGGTGAGGAATTTCCTGTTGCTGAAGAGGGTTTTGTAATGGCCGAGCGTTTTTTTTGGGTTCCACGGCTCTTTGACCGGCTTGGTTTCGGGGATGAACAGCGAGACCAGGATTAGGGTTATGATGCTGAGGATGGCGACGGATGAATAATTGGCCCTCCACCCCAAATACTTATTGATGAATCCTCCGATTATGGGGGCGACGGCCATCGAGGCTGTCACGACGCAGTTGAGTATGCCGTTGAACCGGGCGGCCTTTTTGCCTTGGTAGGTATCGGCGATCATGGCCGAGGCGATGATGTAGGTGGCGCTCACTCCGAACCCTTGGAAAAAGCGGTAGGCGATGATCCACTCTATGGAGTGGCCGAGGGCGCAGCCCAGCCCGCCCAGTGCGAAGAGGATGTTGCCGATGATCAGCATATTCCGCCTGCCAAAGCTTTCCGACAGCGGGCCCCAGAAGAGGCTGGAGAGGCAGAACCCCAGAAAGTTCAAGCTGAGGGTCAACTGAATTTTATCCTCTGTGGTGCTGAAATATCTCGCCATATCGGGGAAGCCCGGCACTGAGATGTCCACCTCGATGCCGCAGACGATCAGAGACAGCAAAAGGAGGAAGGGTAATAATTTTTTATTATTTTTCATTATAATCCTTTAAAATTAAAAAAGGATTATACAAATAAAAAATATTATTTGTCAATATAAAACTGAATTGTTTTAGAAATAATAATAAATGTTAGAGAATTCTAGGAATCTTTGAGTTTGATTTGTGAAATCCTCATGTGATGATCCGTCTCGCCCTTGGGAAGATTCGGTCGTTTCGAGCTCGGTTCCGGGTAATTCTGAAGCAATTCTTTGATGGTTCTAGCGGCATCGCCAGGATCCTTGCATTTAAAAAATCCGAAATTCGGGTCGAAGAAAGTGCCGCTTCCATCATCATTTTGAAAATAAGCTGTGGCATGGGCCCCTCCTTTGACATTGAAGTCAATTGAGTAGACACCAGCGCTCAAATCCTTCAAATGAGAGAGAAATTCGTCGTCGGTTTTGGAAGATCCGATGCAGCCGTAATACCCTTCAACGTTTTCGAACTTGCAATTTCTGTATTCTGCAATGGGAGCGGCTTTTTGTTTATTGATGACATGAAGCATTTTTATTTTGATCATGAGGCGAAGCTCTTCATCCGAAACATGATCGATGATTGTTTCAGAGGATCCTCCTACAACCGGTAAAGCTTCCCCCCTTCCGAATAATTTAACCGCAGCGTCTTTGACTTGCTGCCATAGCGGGCTTAAAGGTTTGGAAAGGCGGGATTTTGGGGCCGGTTTTTTCTGATGGAAGTGATTGTATCCGAGCTTTATTTCTAGAAGCGTTTTGAGCGTTTCCCATTGACGGATGTGCTTCTCTCGCGTGGCTTCGGCATCATTCCGTTCCAATGTCTCGCTGTTCTTATTATATAGCACATAGATTTTGGAGTAGACTTTTTCCTCGAAGGTTTCTAAATCGGATTCGTTGAAATTCTCTGGAAGAGGGGCTACTTCCTTGATTAGATTTAAGAAGTCGCCTTTGTGCTCTTGGTTTTTTTGAGTCAGATGAATCGCAGCAAAGGATATCTCCTTGAGGTCGTCTATATTCATGGTTTTTTGAGAAAGCTCTAAATAACTTATATTTTCCATTGCCTTATTGATGAGGGTGAGAGAGTTTGGAAGCTTGACACCTATGGCTTGATAGACCGCTTGATTTGCTGCCGCATCCGCTTCGCTTCCTTTTGCGAGGCTCTCGGCAATAACTTCAATTGACTTGCCTTCATTTAAATATTGTTCTGCGGCGTGCAGCGTCAGCCCCATGCAAATGCCGTCTCGGACGGAATGTTCCGGATCCTTTTCGGCGACAACGTATTGCAGATTCTTAGTAGAGGCCTTATTTTCCCGAAGTTTATTAAGAATTTCTATCGCTCGATCTTTATCTTTCTCTGTTTTCAATACATCCCGTTTTGCGATGTTTCGGGTGGGGGCGATCAGCTTATCGCCATATTTCTTTTTTAGGTGAATATCTTCGACATCTTTACTCCTATGCATGACGTCTGTGGATAATTGATGTCTTTTCTTTAGCCGCAGGATCGAAGCGGCTTCATAAGCTACTTCGTTGGCAAATAGGCGCGCGTGAGCCGCAAATGACTCAGGGATGACAGATTTGACACCTGAGGTCAGGAAGCTGACGGCACGGGAGACCCCGCTTGTCAAATTGAGCCGTCCTTTTCCGTCTTTTAGGGGCTCAGGGGGCTCTTGTCCCTTATGGGGATCTATCGGCTCTTTACTTATATTGTTAATGTTGTTTTCCATATAT
>SLFE01000025.1 GCA_007124415.1 Waddliaceae bacterium
AAAAATGAAATCGAAAAGAAGGTGGATAATGGCTGTGTCAAGCTGCTGGAGAATTAATCCTGAATCTTGTCTGACAGTTTTTATAGAATGTTGGATGGTTAAAAATGAATCATTTCTATTTTGCGCAGGCGGCAGGTAAATTGCCGCTTAATTTTTCTTGGGAGTGATCTTGACCCTTTCGACACCACGTTCGTTGGATTTGACAACCTCGATTTTAAAGTCATCGTGGTCAATGACGAAGCCGCGCGACGGTATGGCGCCTGTCCTGTGGTAAATGTAGCCCCCGACCGTATCGTAGTCGGCATCCTGGGGTATTTTAATGCTGAGCTCCTCCTCGAGATCGATGATATTCATTTTTGTGTCAACCAGCCAGCTGCCGCTTGCAAGCGGCATGTAAAGCTCGGTGTCTTCGTCATATTCATCAGCGATCTCGCCCACGATCTCCTCGAGAATGTCTTCAATGGTCACAATTCCTTCCGTCCCCCCGTATTCGTCGACGACAATCGCGAGATGAAGCTGTTTTTTACGAAACTCTTGAAGCAGGTGGGAGATTTTTTTGGTCTCGGGCGTGTACATTGTCTTTTTTACTATCGTCTCGATAGGCGCTTCGAGGATGTCGGAATTTTTCGGATTCGCGGCAAATTTCATATATTCAAGAAGGACATCTTTGTACATGAGTATTCCGATGACATCATCTACGGTATTCTTATACACGGGTATGCGGCTGTAGCCTTCTTCTATAATTTGGTTGGCAGCATCTTTGATGCTTGTTTTTGCCGGCAGCGAGAATATATCAACGCGCGGAACCATCACCTCGCGGGCAATCCGATTTCGGAAGGTGACTACCGATTCGATCAACTCCTTGTCCGTATGGTCGAGCGCTTCTCCGGTGTCCACCTCGCGAATCATTTCAATAAGCTCTTGTTTGACTCTCATTTGGGGGGCGCTTAAGTGCTCGGTCAAGTTCGACCTTGAGAAGGATTTGAAAATAAGCAGCAAGGGAAATGAGAGAGGGAGAAGCAAAATGACAAAAGGGCAGGCTATCGCTGCCGGGTATTTGAGTGTTTGCCGGGGATAGCGCGTTCCAATAAGCCTTGGGACTAGTTCCCCGATGATGATATAAGCTACGAGAAGAAAGAGGGTGATCGCGATGAACCAGGCCGCCTCGGGCATCGAATAGCTGAAAAGATCGAGGGTGTAGAGTACAATGACAGCGAAAAAGGCATAGAGGAAGCGCATCATGCTTTGAGTGCAAAGGACAACAAAATAAACAGATTCAAAATCATATCCGGCAAACACGCGATGATGGATGATTCGAATAAAAAAAATACGCCCGAGGCTTCTTTGGTATTTTTTTGGCTCTCTTCTGTAGAATCGTCTTAACGCGAAATTTGTCGCGGTCAATGAAAATAAAGCTATAACGATCAGAGTTAACATGCTGATCGTGAGTGCTGTCGCCAATCTTCCTCCTGTAATAAATTCTTGATTATATCTTATTTGAGTCTAAGGTCAAGATTGAGTTTTCGGAGGCGTTCAAGATGGCGCTTTTCGGCATGGCGCATCTCTTTTGCGTCCTCATCGGAAATATCGTCATATCCCGCAAGATGAAGGAGCCCATGAACTAAGTAGAGAAGAGTTTCATCGTAAGGATCAAAGCCTGATTTAGTTGCATATTCGATAGCTGCTAGAGGGCAGATAAAGACTTCACCCAATATATTATATGGCCCTTCAGAGCCAGAGTCGATCGGAAAAGATATACAGTCTGTAAAACTGGGATCGTTGAAGTATTGTTCATGAAGTTTGCAAATCATCGCCATATCGACAAAGTTAATTGAAACTTCATCAGTTTTCACACCTTCCAAACGTAAGATTTCATTAACAATCCTGCTAATATTTTCTTCGTTAAGGATGATATCTTGTTGGTGATTGGCAACCGTGACTATCAAGATTACAGTATTGGCGTTTTGGGAAGACCTGTAACGCTTTTGTTCTTTTTTTCATCCCAAAGTCCCAATTTTTTAAGGACTTCTACCCGTTCATAGCGTTTCAAAACATTCCGCTTTACTGCGCCTTTATTCGATTTTCCGAAACTTTTGTGTCTAGACATTGTTGAATACCCTTATTTGATTTTAGGAATGAATACGTTGCTTGCCAAGTCGCCTTCCACGGCATTCGCATGTTCTTTGAATCCTTTGGGAAGATTGTCTTTCTTGGACCCGGTCTTTTTGGAAGCAAGCGTTGGCCTACGTGGTGATACGGCTCTTCTTTTTGATTGTTTGCTCATTCGTGTCATCGATTTTCTCCTAATTTATACCTTCAAATTATAAAGGTCAGACCTGTTTAGATCAACGGATTTTTTACTTTTTTCCCCGAAACGCATGGCCTGGAGGACATTCTGTGTAATTGGAGTAAATTAATTTCTTGACAAAGAAATAGTTGTTTATTATAATTTAACAAAAATAAATAATGATAAACTTATGAATTCAACAGATAGTATTAATTCTTACTCAGGAGCTCAATACAGCCATCCCAACCCCGGCTGCGGAACTCCCGGAGCTCATTCTCCGCGCGATAAGCTGCCTAAGGATGTTTTAGAGGCTTTGGATGATGATGACCTTGAAAAGGCAATGGCTTTGCTTAAGGAACAGAGCACAGCTGAAAGCGATTCTTTCAATAAGTATTTGGCT
>SLFE01000272.1 GCA_007124415.1 Waddliaceae bacterium
CTGCGGTTATCAATCTGAAAAGGCGGTCTTTTTCCTCATAAGTCAAGGCGAGCCGGGCCTGAAGAAAAAGCGCCTTGACCTTGTCTTTGCCATCAAAGGAGGAAATCCGGTCCAGAAGGGCGTTGGCCCGGCTTTTGCAGACGGGATCGCCGAGCAGGTTGTGAGTCACAAGATAATAATGCGCTAAGTACATATTCTGCCCCATCGTCCTTTTGGCCAGTTCTTTAAGGGGCCGGCCAAGCATGCGCCAATACTCGATTCTCTTGCCGGCCTCAAGTTTGAAGTCGTCTGCCAGTACGAGCAGAGCTTGCAATTGGGAATCTAATAGGTCAGCATGGCATTGAGACGGCTTTAGCCGGTCTTGAGCCTCGCAAAAAAAATCGAAGGCCTCTTTGTATTGACCGCGGTTGACTGCTATTTCGCCCATGAGGTAGGCATATTCGTTCAATTCAGATGCGTGGAAGACATTTTCACGTAATAGGCGTTCAGCTCTATCGAAATTTCCCTGCCGTATCAATACTTTGGCCAAAGCCAGCATCACTTGCCTGTCGGGAGCATCTTCGGCAAGACGGCAAAGAAGAGTTGCCGATTTGTCTATATTGCCGCTTTTAAATTCGATTTCGGCCAATTCGTATAGAGCCTCGTTCCTTTTTTTAATATTGTCCTTGTCCAGGTATTTTCTAAAAGAGCTCCTTGCGAAATCAAATTGTTCTAAGTCCTTATAACACAAGCCTAAAAGATAGTAAGTTTCGGGGATTTTATTCAGTGTCGAGCGGTGTTTCAGCAAGTCGATGACTTTTTCGTCTGCATCCAAAAGGTAATACAATGAAGCTAATCTGTAGCGCAGGTTGGGTGATATTTTGTTTTTAAGCTGAGAAGCTTTTTCGTAGCGGATTAAAGCTTCGGGCAACGCCCCTTCTTCATACAGCCTGTGTCCCTGTTGAATGAGTTCTTTATAACTCTTTTTAAGTGATTTATGTTCGTTTCTTATGAATTTGTTTTCAGTTGCTGAAGAGACGGCCGCTTTCAACAAAAAGGTGTAAATAATTAGACGGCACCAGGTTTTCATAGAGAAACATCCTCCGAAATGTGTTGATGAATTGATTTATATCATCCTGATAATCAAGTGAATGCGTTATTCGTTATGCAATGCGGCTTCGCCGGAAAAAATCTAAGGTTAATCTTTTTCATCAACGTCGTTTTGCAAAAACCACTTTATCGAAAAAAAATTTAAAATCACACAAAAGAAACCGGGCGGCAACCCTTGTCATTTCACCTTTAGATAGCGTTTACAGTAGAACTTTAGACTTCGATTGGGAATGTTTTTTTGATATAGAAAGAAAAAATAGAAAAATAATTCAAAAAAAATCTTGCAGAAATCTGTAAACTGAATTATTCAGGGAATTAGCTATGCAACTCAAATTTAGAAGGAGTTCTAACATGGCATTAGCAACCATTCAAAAAAATATGCAGGATCTTCTATCCACGATTTCTGATGATCTTGCCAAAGCTGCGAATAACGGGAGCAAAGCCGCAAAGCAGCGAGTTAGAACTGGAACCATCAAGCTTGAAAAGCTTGCAAAACAGTTCCGAAAAACGTCAGGTAAAGGCGGAAAGTCGTCTACTGGCGCCAAAAAGCAAAAATCTGCAAAAAAGAGTAAAGGGGTTAAAAGAAAATCTATGAAAAAAACAGCTACAAAAAAGACAGCTGCCAAGAAAAAGACAGCTGCTAAGAAAAAGCCTGCTGCCAAGAAAAAGACAGCTGCTAAGAAAAGGCCAGCTGCCAAGAAAAAGACAGCTGCTAAGAAAAGGCCAGCTGCTAAGAAAAAGCCGGCTGCTAAGAAAAAGACCACAGCAAAAAAAACAGCAAAACGTAAGACCACTCGTGCTAAGTCAAGCACACTTTCACAACGCCGTCCCACAGCTAAACTTCCCACTCGCCGTCGCGCTGCCGCAAGATAGTCTTGGCAAAATTCCACATAATATCATAAGGGAGGTCTCAGCCTCCCTTATTTCTTTTTAGCCATTTGCAAATTTCGGCAAAATAGCTCAAAAATCAGTTTCGCTGGAATTTTGTAAGCGGTTCTTTATAGTAAACTTTCAATAAGGTATAATCAGTTACACTTTTTAAGTGGATTGATGAGCCGTAATTTCAAAAATAAAATTGTCGATACTGTGATCACCCGGTTTTCCCTTAAGGGAAACGGCTTGGGGGAATTCACCC
This sequence comes from Waddliaceae bacterium, assembly GCA_007124415.1. GTDB lineage: Bacteria > Chlamydiota > Chlamydiia > Chlamydiales > SLFE01 > SLFE01. The sequence continues at coordinate 2,225 of SLFE01000272.1, forward strand.
TCGGAGAAGGGCATGAAAGGATCGTCGAAGTCCCCTTTACCATGCCCGGAGAAGAGGTGCAGGCGCAAATCTTCAAAAAACGGGCCGGAAAGTTCAAAGGAACCCTTTCCAAGATTGTGAAAGAGTCTCCCCAACGAGTGAGTCCGAAATGCTCCCATTTTGGAGTTTGCGGGGGCTGCCGTTGGCAGCATGTCCCCTATTCGTCTCAGCTTGAAGAAAAACAGGGGTTTGTGGAAAAACTTTTTGAACCCATGCTAGGCGATGCCCCGCTGCATCCCATCATTGCCTGCGATCCTCCTTGGAATTATCGCAATAAAATGGAATTTACTTTTTCAAGCGACGCCTCCGAGAACCGCTATCTGGGGCTTATCATGGACAGCAGCAGGGGAAAAGTATTCAACCTTTTAGAGTGCCACCTTCCGTCTCCTTGGTTTGCTGAGGTGCTGGCATCTGTCAGAGATTGGTGGGAAAAGAGCGGTTTGGACGCCTATCATCCGCATAAAGACCGCGGGTCTTTGCGGACCTTGACAATGAGGGAAGGAAGCAGAAGCGGCGAGAAGATGGTTATGCTGACGGTTTCCGGCAATCCCGATTACTCCTTGCACGGAAATCAATTGAAGGGATTTGTCGAAGCCGTTAAGAAAGCCCTTCCCGGCGAGAGACCGAGCTTGTTTTTAATCATTCAACAGATTTCCAAAGGACATACGACGCAGTTTTACGAAGTGCATCTCAGCGGAGACGAATTCATTCGGGAAAAATTGACTGTCAGCGGCGAAGAGATGGCATTTCAGATCAGTCCCCGGGCTTTTTTTCAGCCCAATACCGCTCAGGCGGAAAAAATCTATCGGAGAGTTCTCGAGATGTCCGATATTGGGGCATCAGATGTTGTGTACGACCTTTATTGCGGAACGGGAACCCTTGGGCTCATTATGGCTAAAAAGGCAAAACAGGTGATCGGCATCGAGTTGTCTCCCGAAGCGGTTCTTGACGCCCGGGAAAACGCAAAAATCAATGGATGCGAAAATATCGAATTTTACAAAGGGGACGTCGGCAAGGTGCTCTCAACCGAACCGCTGCCGGAACCCGATATCATTGCTTGCGATCCTCCACGCGCCGGCCTGGACAAAAAGGCCCTGGAAACGATCGGCGCCCTCAAAGCGCAAAAAATCGTGTACGTGTCCTGCAACCCGAGAACCCAGGCCGACAACGTTGATGAATTAATAAAAATGGGCTATCATATAAAAGCCGTTCAGCCGGTGGATCAGTTTCCTCACACAATACACATGGAAAATATCGTCTTATTATGCCGTTCAAACTTCTAAAACAGCACGGAAGAGCCAGACTGGGCCTTGTCGAGACATGCCGCGGTAATATCGAGACCCCGGTCTTCATGCCCGTTGGCACGCGCGGCGCTGTCAAAACGCTCACTAACCGCCAGCTTAACGAGATCAATGTGCCCATTATTTTGGGAAACACTTACCATTTGCTGCTTCGTCCCGGCATGGATATTATGGAAAAAGCCGGAGGCCTTCACTCCTTTATGAATTGGCAGAAGCCTATTTTGACCGATTCCGGCGGCTATCAGGTCTTTTCCCTGTCCAACCTCAACAAGATCACGGATAAAGGCGTGACGTTTCAATCCCACGTCGACGGCAAATCCCATTTCATCGGCCCTAACGAGAGTATGCAGATTCAGAAAACGCTCGGCTCCGATATTGTGATGGCGTTTGACCAGTGCGCCCCTTTTCCTTGCGACAGAGGAGATATAGAAGCAGCGCTTAAAAGGACAACCGAGTGGGGAAAAATCTGCCGGGATTTTCCTCTTTCCGACCACCAGAGTCTTTTCGGAATCGTTCAGGGCGGCATGCATGCCGATTTACGCGAGCAGTCGGCAAAAGAGCTTTTAGACATTGATTTCGACGGCTACGCCATCGGCGGCCTTTCTGTCGGCGAACCCGCTGAGCTAATGTATGAGGTGATCGATGCGACAGAGCCGTTTTTGCCGGCAGGCAAACCCAGATATCTTATGGGGGTCGGAACGCCCCGTAATTTGATCGAGGCGGTTCGAAGGGGAGTCGATATGTTCGATTGCGTGATGCCTACCCGCAATGCCCGCAACGGTACGGCATTTACCTGGAGCGGCAAGGTCCACATCAAAGCGGGGCGTTATTCCGCCGATTTTTCTCCTCTTGACCCCGAACTTGACTGTTACACCTCCCAATTTTCGAAAGCCTACATCAGGCACCTGATCAATGTCGACGAAATCACGGGGCTCACACTCGTCACCATTCAGAATGTCGCCTTCTACATCGATTTTATGGCCAAACTCCGCGATTCCATCAAAAACGGCTTGTTCGACAGCTTTTATGAAAAAGTGTGCCGGATCTACCCTGATTGAAAATACGGCCTTCATTCTCAAGACCATTTTTTGCCTTAAATTGGGGTTTCCGTTAAAATTTTTTAGAAATCAATCAACAATTAATAAGGGAAAATCCATGAAAAAATTTATTGCACCGTTTCTATGCGCTCTTCTGCTTGCCGCTCAGGGGCTGGCCGCTGAAAACGGCGAAGCGCCGCCGCCGGGCGACTGGAGCGGCTACCAAGGTATCGTGATCATTTTGGTCGGCGTTATCTTCATGTACTTCATTCTATGGCGTCCTGAGCAGAAAAAGCGAAAGGCATTGGAAGAGCAGCGGTCGAGCCTGAAAAAAGGCGACAAGGTCACCGCTCTTGGCATCATCGGACATGTCGATAATATTAAAGAACATACCGTGATCCTGAAAATGGTTGACGGTTCAAAAATTGAAGTTTTGAAGGCAGCTATTTCAGATGTGATGAATGAAGAGGAAGCGCCGCAGAAAAGCGATGGATGAATTCATCAAAGATGTTTCCGTCCTGATCCGCCGCCTGAAAATGACGCTCTCCCGTGGGAAACAGAGTGCCGACAACAAAGTTGGTTTTTTGGGCGGTCTCGGCTAAATACCACCTTTCAGCCGGATCGACCGGTTTTCTCGGTTCTGTGACTCCGTAGCCCCCGTCGCCCATATAAAGCACTCCCGAGGAATCGACTTTCCCGTCTCTGATAAGCCGAGAGCGCTTGTAGGCATGGTCGTGATTCTCAAATGCTACTGCGAGATTGTACTTTTCAAAAAGGGGGACCCAATACTTTCTGATCATCTTGCTGACAGGCTTTTCCGGATCCCGAACACTCGGGAAGGCCGGAACGTGGTAGAGGGCGATTTTGTGCAGGCGGTGCTTTCTTTCTTTCAAGGTTTTATTAAGCCAGGACGTCTGGTCGCCATAGACCGGATGGGTATGGCCGGAATCGAGAAGAAAGATGCTGAGGTAAGACCCGAAGTCCAGTACGTTGTATCCTTGTTTTCCCGGCATGGCAAACAAGGCGTAGAAAAACGGGGCCTGGCTTGGAGGCTGGTTGTATCTTCCCTTTGTGTCCTCATTGCTGGCAACAGGGATTATAGGGACCATCCTGCCGTCTGTTGTGATCATATTGTTCTGCCACGACCTCAGGAATGTCAGCCACCGTTCAAAATCTTCCGGCTTTTCCCCGAACTTATCGGCAGCGTAGGCAAGATCGCCTCCCGCTAGGGCAAACATCGGATCAAAGCTTGCGGCAGTCCGGTTCATTTTGTCTAGGATCTCAACGGAGTCGTGATACATGTCGCCACCGGCTATGAAACGGACAGGCCGGGTCATCTGCGCCGGCATTGTGCGGAATTTGTACACAGTCTCATCTTCTGCTACCCGGAAGTAATAGACGGTGTCAGGGCTCAGGTTCTGAAGCTCTGCCTTATGAATGAGTAGGTCGTCCCTCCCTTCGGGAAGCGTTTTATGAGAGGCCTGTTCAACGTCCCACATTTGCATTTCGGAATCATGATAAAAGATATCGTCAATGGGGCAGTCTGCGCTGGAAATCCAATGGACTGTCATCGTCGATTCCGGATGGCTCTGCCATGTCAAATAGACTGCAAGCGGCTTTTCTGCCGCAAAGGAGTGGGAAACTGTAAACAAAAAGAATAGGAGAGGAGTTAATATATATTTTTTCATTTTTTGTCTTATATTATTATCGTATGATGGAAATATACACGTTTTGTGTTAAGTAAGTGTAAATATTTCCTAAGTTTTTAGAGGGAATTGCAAAACTGCTGCAGCCCGCTTTTTGGCGCTCTTACCGAGCCTCCCTATTTGATGCAAATAACCTACTATCAGGAGGATGTGAATTTGCATCAAATAGCGAATTTCGACAAAATCGCTCAAAAATCGGTTTTGCTTGAGTTTTGCAATTCCCTCTTTATATAAAAAACATGGGAGGTGGCTTATGTATTGCGAGATGAAAAATGGACAGAGAATACACCAAATTTCTGCCCAGCCATTCAAGAAAGAGGGCAAAACAGAAGGAGTCTATCGGCTGGTCTTTTCTGATGGAAAGTATAAAGAATATAGCGTCAGAGAGTTAAAGGAAATTGATTTTTTTAAAGGAATGATTGGCCGATTTGCTGAAAGCGTTAGTCAGACGGCTGTGTTGAAAAACGTCCGCTCCGATGTATTTGAAGTTGTATTGGGGCTGACTTTAAGAGGCCAGCATATCAGCGAGCTGATTCAAGGCAATGACGAACTCAACTACCATCCTGAACTTTATGAGATTCTCAAAGACGCTCTGGACTATTTCAATCCCGGAAAAAACGAAGAACTTCTGCGGGATTTAAAAGAACATCAGCTCAGGCACATCACTTATGAAGAAGCCGGAAGAATTTTGGCCAATTATGTGCGGGTAGAAGGGAAAAAAGATCCTGTCTGGGTTGAGGTTGCAAAGACGATCAAGCTGAGTAGAATTTATTTTAAAAATGAACGGGATATCCAGGCGTGGACGGAGAAGAAAAAGTTTTATGATAAAGAATTTTGGGCGTTGAATCAAAAGATTGAATTTCATAAGAAAAAATTTCACGATGCCAATCTATCACAGCTCGAACAATCTTTAGAAGTTGCCCGTATTCAGTCCTTGAGCTTGTATAATTTAAAACTCCATGCACTGGCGGCCGAAGAGTCGCTCCCGATGATCTGCCATCAACGGGCCTCGGAGTGCTCATCTGATGATCCGGCAATCAGAAAAATGGCGCAGCAGTCAAAAGAAATTGTCGACGAGTACAAAAGGATCCTTTTACAAGCCTTAAGCGACAGCGGCGCCAATGTTGATCGCGAAGATCTTTTAGAACACATCGTAGGCCCGAAAAACTTTTTGTTCGATGAGTATCGATTGAAAATCGGGGATGGGCCCGGCGCGGCTCAGTATCCCTTTGGGCACCCCCTTGTCCTCAACGGTAAAAAGTGCCTGGGTTATTCGTTGGACAACCTTTCGCCGTATGATCTCGAAAACGAAATCAGAAGCGATTTGGGAAAATACATATCTAATGATCTCCCCCCAAGAATTATACAATCCGCCGAAATTACACGGCCTTTAACCCCGGAGGTTCAAAATCTCCGTCAGTTCTTCATGGAAAAACTGGTTCATTGGCATAGCTTAGAAGATGATGCCAAACGTCAAGTGATACAAAAGCTGATAGAGTTGAGCGGGTGGAATGAGATCAATATACGGGCCGAAGATGTCGTTATTCATGAAATTGAAGTATGCCCGAATCATGAAGTGAAAGGAAGTATGAGCGTCAAAAATCATAGATTCAATTTCTTCTTCAACACATATGACTTTGTTGTCTGCTTTGTCAGCGAAGAAGGTGTCAGAACCAATCATTTCGGAGCGCTTCAGCTGCTGCGGATGATAAATCCACCTCCTGAAATAGAGGTGGTTTATCAGTTTATGCTCAGAAACGGGATTCTTGATGTTCCTCGGGATTAATCTTCGACGGCCTCGCCGGCAAGTTTCTCCAGGATGCGGCTGCTTCTTTGGATAAAGAGGCTGAACGAGTCGGCATCCATCTCTTTTTGAGAGAGAAGGGCAAGATCGAGAACCTGGCGGACGAGGTCCTTGGCAAGCTCAGGATTTTTGCCGTTCATTTTTTGAATGGAGGCGATCAGCGGGTTATTTGTATTGACAACGAACGTTCGTTTGTCCATCAGATGGGTTTGGTGCGAAGGATCGACCGCCCGCATGTAATCTCTTAGGCGGCGCTGGTTTTCGTCCATAGTGATAATGCCGGGAATCTGATCGGCCGCCAGGCTTTTTGCCTGAACCTCAATGTTTTCCTCGTCAAGCTGGGACTTGATAAATTCTGCAAGGCGCGCCGCTTCGGTTTTTCCGTCGGAATCGAGTACCGTTTTTTCTCTCTCTTTGTCGATAAGGGTCTCATCGATTTCAGAGTCGAGGCGTTTGAATGCCGCCGGAGCTATGTGCTGCTCGAGAAAATTGATCAGGTAGGGGTCGACAGGGTGGTCGGCGATCAGAACATCAATGCCTTTTTGCTTATAAACGTCTGTCAGGTGCGTGTTTTGCCCGGCATCTATGGTATACAGTATCTTGTTGTTGGTTTTGTCCTTGTTCAACTCCAGATAATCCTCAATCGTCGTCCATTCCTTGTCGGCCTTTTTCCAAATGAGGCATTCTTTGACTTTCTGGTAGAACTTCTCATTTTCGACCGCTCCGATTTTGACAACAACTGAAAGGTCGTTCCAGCAGCTTAGGAACTTGTCCCGGTTGTTTCGATAAAGGTGGATCAGGCTGTCGGCCACCTTTTTCGAAATATGGCTGGAAAGCTGCCTGACTGTCCTGTCCGTCTGCAAATAGCTTCTGGAGACATTCAGGGGAATGTCCGGGCTGTCGATAGCCCCTCTCAGAGGCAGGAGAAATTCCGGGATGACGTCTTTGCAGTTGTCCGAGACGAAAACCCTGTTGCAAAACAGTTTGATCGAGCTTTTGCTCAAGTCGATATTTTTTTGCAGTTTGGGAAAGTAGAGGATCCCTTTCAAATGGAAGGGGTAGTCGACATTGAGGTGGACCCAAAAAAGAGGGTCTTCCTGCATGGGGTAGAGGTGGCGGTAAAATTCGAGGTAATCATTGTCGGTCAATTCAGAGGGGGACTTCATCCAAAGCGGCTCTTTTTCATTGAGCCTCTCGTCGTTTAAAAAGATGGGGTGGGGAAGGTATTCGCAATATTGTTTTAGGATCTGCCTTAAATGAGAGGCGTCGAGGAAATCCTCGTTGTCCGAAGAGATATGGAGGATGATATCGGTTCCCCTTTTTTCCCTCGTTCCGGTCTCAAGGGTATATTCGGGAGAGCCGTCGCACTGCCAATGGACGGGCTTGGCGTCGGGTTTGTACGAAAGAGTTTGAATTTCCACTTTGTCTGCGACCATGTACGCCGAATAGAAACCTAGGCCAAAGTGGCCGATGAATTGATCCTGTTCGTTTTGGGTCTGGTATTTTTCGACAAAATCTTCTGCTCCGGAGAAGGCGATCTGGGCGATGTATTTTTCCACTTCCTCCGCGTCCATTCCGATGCCCGTATCGCTGAAGGTGAGAGTTTTTCCCTCCTTATCGATAGCAATGTCGATGCGGAATTCCTCGTCCTTGGCCTCGGCCTGCCCTTTGTCGCGTAAAATTTTTAATTTATGAATTGCGTCGTTGGCGTTGGAGATGAGCTCCCTGGTAAAGATATCCCTGTCGGAGTACAGCCATTTCTTAATGATGGGGAGGATGTTTTCACTGTGGATCTTTAGTTTCCCTGTAGTCATATCTAACTGCCTTTTAATGATTTAATTGCGTTATTTATTCTAATAATTTAACGCGTTCTTTTTTTTGTGTCAATGATTGGAATGTAGTTAGACCCCTGATTGTGCCCTAATCTCGTCTGACAGTTTTTTAGAGGATTAGATATGAATTGACGCAACGAAGCTAAAGCTCTTTAGAGCTTTTGAAATCAGACGGGTTTTTTGGTAATTACAGTTGTGGTAATAGGCTGAAATAATAGCAAAAGCCATTACCTCCGGCGATGACATCTTACTTAAGGGGCGTCTTTTAATCCAAACGCATTCCAAACTTCGTCACAAATGCAGTAAATTACTGTAACTGTATCGAGCATATCCTTCCTCCAATTTTTTAGAGAAAAGATACATGAGCGCGGTAATAACATCTCTAGAAAATAATCA
>SLFE01000008.1 GCA_007124415.1 Waddliaceae bacterium
CCCTGATATTTTTAGCCGGCTCCGTTCTCTCGGCGTTTGCTCCCAACTACTACTCGTTCCTTGCCATGAGGCTCATCACCGCCTTCGGCGGAGGACTCATGCTCAGCCTCGGCATTCCCATCATCAACCATATCATTGCCGAGCCCCAAAAGCGGCGTCCTATCGTTACCGCCTACTCTTCGATCTCCTTCGGGCTGGGCATCGCCCTTGGCATGCTCATAGGGGGTTACTACGGACAACAGCAGCAATGGCGGATGGTTTTTCTCTCCAACGCCGTTTTAGTCTCGCCGGTGCTCGTCGCAACCTATCTTTGCCACGCCGAGATGAAAAAATCGAAACAGCCCCCCTATGATGCCGCAGGCCTTGTTTTTCTCTGCGCTTTTATCCTAAGCCTGCTGTTTATCGCCACCCAGGTCAAGGCCGAATGGAACACGGAAGGGTGGAACTCTTTTTTCATTTTTTCTTGCCTGGCGATAGCGGCCGCCTCATTCATCGCCTTCCTCATCAACGACCTTCTGCACCCAAACCCTCTTGTCGATCTGAGGATTTTTTTATACCGCCCCTTCATCGTGGGCTGCCTCCTTTTGCTTTTTGTCGGATTCATGGTCTTCGGTGTCACCATGTCGACGCTTGGCATTCTTCAGGATTTTTACGGCTACGAGTGGATCCGCCTGGGCGCGTTCATGAGTATTGTCGGCTTCACCTACTTTGTCGTCGGCGCCATCCCCCCGCTGCTTTTTCCCTATGTCAATTTCCGCATTTTTGCCTACATCGGGCTGGCCATGATTGCGGCAAGCTGTTTTTTGTCCCAGTCGATCACTATTCAAAGCGACAAGTACCAGATCGGCGCCATCGTCGTTCTCCGTTCCTCCGGCGTCGCCTTAGCGCTCGGGCCGATCACAATCCTTGCCCTTTCACCGTTCGGGCAGGATCTTTACGCCAAAGCCTCCACCATCGTCAACCTCTTCCGCATGCTCGGCGGCGTTTTCGGAAGCGCCCTCATACAGATGATCGCCGCCTACCGCGAACCGGCGCACGCCCTTTGGTTTGGAGAAATGGTCAACACCCAATCGGCCGAATACCGGCAGTATTTTGCAGAATACCGGACAACTCTTGAAAATTTCAGGGGCAGCGCTCCGGCTCTATCCGGCGAGCAGACAAAGCTGCTTATCACCGACTGGATCCGGGCTCAGGCGGAGATCGCCGCCATCCTGGACGCCGAATTCATCATCGGCTGTATATTGCTTGCCTTTATGGGGATTCTTGCGATCGGCGGGCTGTTCCACTACCTGGAATACCGCGCCTTACCGACATGTTAAATTCAAGGTTCTTGTAAAGAATTCAATTTTTTTCTATTGTGAGTCGGTATGACAGCGAAGATTTGTTCACAACATGCCGTCCTCGAAGCTGAAATCATAGGTTTGGTTGAGCAGGCGATTAACAAGCTTCCTAAACCGATCGAGGAAAGAGACGAAGGGATTAAGTTCCGCGATCTGATCACCGAAATCAATTTCAAATATGATGAAGACCTCTGGCTAAGCGAAAAACTAAACCGCAGCATCAAGAAACTCGATAAGGCTGTCATATGGATGAATTATTTGGAAATCACCATGATCGGGCTGACTGTTCTCGCAGGCGTTGTCGGCCTTGCCCAGAATATCACTAAGGATATTACTTTCCAGCTCGTCGATGTCGACAAAGATGCACAAACAGCTATCATTGTTACATTTGCAGTCACCATGGCCTTCTTCGTCATTTTCTCGACAGGGGTCGCTGTAACCAATTGGTCGGTCAAAAGATGCTACATGGAGCGAAATAAATACAAAGAACTGACATGGGAGGAAAAAAAAGATCTGAAACGGATGGTTGAACTATTCAATGAACTGACTGCCATCTCCTCGGAGACCAGTAACAGCGCCCTTAAAAACAAATTTAAAAAACTTCTCGACTCTCTCCCTACATTTCCGACTCAAATCGAAGATAAATTAATTTTAAACAAAAGAGAAGATCTCATCTCCTACATGATCCTATCGCTTCCCAAAGACCACCTCATTCGGAAAAAATTTGAAAAAATTGAGAGTTTTGTCGTCAATCCCGACGCCTTTGATGAAAAAGAGCTGCACGCATCACCCGTCGACACCGAGGATGAAGAAAGCTCCTCGCAATCCGGTCAAGGCCCCAGTATGCAGTGGCAGCCTGAGCCGACAAAATCCGAAAGGGCAAAATATCAGAAAATCGTCGATTTATACATTAAAAAGAAGCAAAAGGAAGGTCAGGGGCACAAGCTGGAAAAAGAGGAAGAAGAAGATCTCAAGAAAAATTACTGCATTTGCAACGATTGGCTTGATATTGAAGAATTTCTTGGCCGAGAAATTCCTCATATTTTAGTTCATAAGAGAAAGATCAAGAGTAAACAAATATTCTGTAAAGTCGATCATGACACCTTCTTAAGAAACACAACCGATCCAGATTTTGATGGCGAATTCTAGGTAGTGTACTCAAAAGATGAAAAGTGCTTTTTGCGATGTTTTATCCGTCTCTAAACGACCTTTTCTTAGCCTACTTTATCAAGTATGTCTTTCGAAAAGGTCGTTTAGCGAAGGAAAAATCTCATCAAAAATCCCTAATTCATCTTTTGAGTACACTACCTAGGGCTTTTCCGTCTTGAAGACTA
>SLFE01000004.1 GCA_007124415.1 Waddliaceae bacterium
CTCGATCGACTCTTTTTTTTTTTTTTTTTAAAACAAGGCATTGAAAGCTTTATTATAGTTAGTTTCATTGAGTCTAACAACAAGAGCGCGAAAATCACATAAATCGACCTCCCCAGGGTATGAGAAAATGGAAATTCTCAGTTCCCGCGCTCTTTGACGAACTGTTTTTTTTACCATCGGGCTTCCTAACGGCCTAATAACCCTTTGGCGCATCCTGCCTATTTTCCTCCCCCTGTCGAAGCGGCGATTTTCGGGCGACAGAGGCCTTGAACTATGCGTGCTCAATCTCATAGGCGCCATTCTATTAATGCGATGCGATGTTTGATTCAAGAGCGGACGGGAAAGACAAAGGTCGGTCCTTGCCGCCGCCCGATGTGGTGTTAATCTAAATATTCGATTCATATCCACTCCTCTAAAAAAAACAAACATGCATTATAAAGAAACTTAGAAAATTCCTCTACTTGGGGGTGTACTCAAAAGATGAAAAGTGCTTTTTGCGATGTTTTATCCGACTCTAAACGATCTTTTCTCAGCCTACTTTATCAAGTATGTCTTTCGAAAAGGTCGTTTAGCGAAGGAAAAATCTCATCAAAAATCCCTAATTCATCTTTTGAGTACACTCCCTAAGGTTTCTGCGCCTGCCGGTTATGCCCGAACCGAATTCAACGATTGAATAGCAGGCTTTTTTTGCTGCACTAATTTTTTTTATATACAAAATCAGAGAAACACTAAAGAAGAAGCAATCGATATCCCTGCATGTTTTCATTGTTTTTTAAAGGTGTTTGGATCATCATACAATAAGGCTTGGCCCCTATCCTGCTGATGTCTTTGGAGTTCTGATTATGTCGCCTAAAAAATTTAAAGTTGAAGAACCTCTTTGGGTCTACCCCAAGTCCAATCCTAAGCTCAAACAAAATATTGTCAAAGAATTTAAACTCCACCCGGTCATCGCCCAAATTCTTGTCTCGCGGGGCTTCCGCACTTTTGAAGAAATCCATCACTTTCTTTATGCCAAGCTTCCCGACCTTCACGATCCCTTCCTCTTCAATCAGATGCGTCCGGCCGTCGAACGTCTCTGCAAAGCGAGAAAAAACGGAGAAAAAGTCATTGTATACGGCGACAACGATGTCGACGGAATTACGGGCACATCACTCCTCACCGAATTTTTCCAATTCGCCGGCATCGATGTTATTTATTACGTCGCAAGTCCCAGCGCCCAAAAAAAGACAACCATCGCCGAGGCGCTGGATACCGCTATTGAAAACCACTGCAAAGTTCTCATTACCGTCGACGTCGGCATCACTGCGGCCAAAGAAATTGCCGAATTTGTAAATAACGGCATCGACGTCATTGTAACCGATCACCACGAACCTACTGAAACGCTGCCAAAATGCACAGCTATTCTTAACCCCAAACTTGTCGACAATCGATACCCCGACCGAAATTTAACCGGTGTGGGAGTCGCCTTTAAACTCGCCAACGCTGTTGCCAGCCAGCTTGTCACCGACGGAGAAATCCCCTCGAAAAAAATCGATCTAAAACGATACCTTGACCTCGTCGCCATGGGAACAATATCGGACATGGGCGCTCTTGTCGGAGAAAACCGAATACTTGTCCGCTACGGTCTCAACCAAATTAAAAAGCAAAAGCGGATCGGACTGGCCAAACTCATGCAAGTCTGCGAGGTCAACCCGAATGAGATCAATACCTTTATCGTAGCTTCAAGGATCGGCCCCCCAATCAACAGCCTGGGACGCATCGCCAATGCCAACGACGGGGTCAAGCTTCTCATCATACGCAACAGCAACGCCGCGGAAAAGCTCGCCCAAGAACTCGGGCTGAATAATATCGAACGGCAAAAAATCGAACGGACAATGTCTGAAGATGTTGAAAGCCAGCTCAAGCAAAACCCGGGGCTCTTGCAAGAAAAAGCGCTGGTTATGATCTCTGAGAAATGGCATCCCGGCGTTATTCCCATTATCGCAACGCGGCTTGCCAAAATGTACAACAGGCCGACCATCCTGATTGCAGTCAATGAAAAATTCGGCAAAGGATCGCTGAGATCCATTCCCGAGTTTCCCCTGCTTCCCGCTTTAAAACAGTGCAGCGACCTCCTCGAAAACTTCGGAGGCCACGACTTCGCTTCAGGCCTTTTTATCCGGGAAGAAAATATTCCCGAATTTACCAAAAGGTTCATCCAACTTGCCAACAACACGTTGAAAGAACAAGACATCAAAAACAAATTAAATATCGATGCGCCCGTAAACTTTGACGAACTCTCGTATGACTGTCTCGAGTCTCTTCACCTCCTCGAGCCTTACGGGAATGAAAATCCCCCGCCCGTCATGCACACTGTAGCCACGCAGGCATGGCCTCCGAAAGTTATCGGAAAAATGCATGAAAAAGCCCACCTCAAAGTCTATCTCGAACAAGGAGACCGCGTTCTTGAAGGCATAGTTTTAAACCGCGCCCACGACAGCTCAACGCTGCGCAAAAAAGACTTGCACCTCGAGGTTGCCTACACCCCTCAAATCGATGTTTTCCAAAATCAATCATATGTCAGACTTCTCATTCGGGATTTCAAAATCCTCCCCAAAGAGAAAAAAAGGAACAACAACAACAAGAATAAACATTAAAATCAGATTAAAAGATGCAGGATGCAAACGCCGGCACCCTGCAAATCGAATGATACTTTGCTTGATTAGCTCGCTTCTTCGCCCTGTGCTCTACCATTGACATTAGCTTCTTTGTAAGTTCTCACATCGTCAATATGGCAAACCCAAGCCGAACCTTTCCGCTGCGCGGGAAGACGGCCGATCCGGGTCGCATAATAAATCTTCTGCACCGGAACACCCAGCATTTCCGCTACCTGCTTCACAGAAAAGTAGCCCTTTTCGTTGTCAAACAGCAGCTCGCCATTGAATGTTGACTTCTTGCGAGAATATTTCTGGCGACGATATTCGGCCAGGTCATTTACATGAATCGTCCATCTGGATGATTCTTTTTTTGCTTTCAGCTTGTTCAGCTTAATTGCGACATAAATGGCTTGCCTGGTTACTTTATTGATTTCAGCTGCCTCTGTAATTGAGACATACTCTTTTTTTTGTTCGTCTTGCGAAAACTCTTCAATTTTGTTTTCTTCTCCTATAGACATATTTATCTCCTATGTTATGCTATTTTTAATAAAAACTTAGTTTTATAACGTTTTAGTTATTTTAACTTACTTTGAAATAAATATTTTGTCATATAAATGATTTTTTAGCAAGCAAATTTTCCAAAAAAAATATAAATTGTTGCATAGATTTCTAAAATCGAAAATAAAAGGGTTTGAGAAGAGATATTTATTAAGATTTTGTTAAGATGTGCTTATGAAAGAACCAAAAATGCACCAAGCTGTCGTAGACAACGACCCACTGCGCATTCGAGAATTAATCAAAAGCGGCGAGCCTGTCGATCAAAAAAACCGCTTTGGGCTCACCCCGCTCGATCTGGCCCGCCTGCTTAGGCGAAGAGCCTGCGAATCCCTTATGGCGCCGCCTACATCCAAAGCGATCAAAATTCAAGCCAAAGGGAAAAATTCTGCGGTATCGCGCGCTCCTGCAGAGTTTGAGACGATATTCAACATCCCATACCTCGAAACGCTTCGTTTTCAGGACTATAAATCGCTGGTCAAGGCAATCAAAAACTGCCCCTATATCCTCCGCCTTAAATCCCTGGAAAACGCGAAAATGGCCGAAACCTACCGATCAGAACTTGAGAACAGTGTAGTGGCAGACGTCTCTGTCCGCTGGATCGACGATAGATTCGAATATGGCCTTTTTGCCGAAAAGGAATTTGATCCCGATGAATGGATCGGAGAATACACAGGGGTGGTCAGGCAATACTTTCGAAGACATCCCGACACAAATCCTTACTGCATACATTATCCAACGAAATTATGGTCTCTTAACTACCACATGATCGACGCCGGACTCGGCGGCAATGAAATGCGCTTTGCCAACCACAGCGGCAGTCCCAATATGACCCCCTTCTGCCTTGTCAAAAACCGTTTGCTGCACCTTGTGCTATTCACAAACCGAAAAGTCCGGCGCCACGAGCAGCTCACCTTCAACTACGGCAAAGACTTCTGGCGCAAACGGCAAATGTTTTCAGATCCCGCGTGAAAACCCTTTTAGATTTTTCAGTTTTCATCTACCATATGAGTGCAAAACTGACGGGAGGTGGTGAAATGAAAAGAGTATTCGGAATATTCATCGGGCTGTTTCTACTGGCAGCGGCGGCATATGGCGAAATTGTTGAAATCAATCAAATGGACCAAGTGTATAATTATCTCAAACCAAATACCCTTGTCATTTTCGATATCGACAACACAATTATAGAACCTGTTCAAACTCTCGGTTCGGACCAGTGGTTCGGGCACCGCATATCCCACTGGTCAGATCAAGGCCTCGAACCTGATGAGGCCGTAGAAAAAGCTCTTTCCGAGTGGATGGCCGTACAAAATATCACAAAAGTGAAGCTTGTCGAGCCTGAAAC
The DNA here is from genome assembly GCA_007124415.1 of Waddliaceae bacterium. Lineage (GTDB taxonomy): Bacteria > Chlamydiota > Chlamydiia > Chlamydiales > SLFE01 > SLFE01. The sequence goes on from SLFE01000004.1 coordinate 4,537, forward strand.
CGCACGAATAATCAAACATTTGCAAGACAGAGGCTTTACCGTCATGGGGCTGACCACACGCGGGCTCGGGATGTCGACAAGAACTAATGAGCAGCTCAAGAGCGTCGGCGTCCACCTTGAGACGACAGCGCCGACGAAAGACGATGTTTTTTTCATGAACGAGCGCGGAGTCCTCATGAGAGGAGGAACACTTTTTACAGCCAATACCCATAAGGGCGAGGCCCTCTTCAAATTTCTGGACAAAATTAACGTTGAGCCCAAGATGATCCTGTTTATTAACGATAAGCGTTCTCATATCGTCCCCATGAAAGAGACCGCTTCAAAACGGGGCGTGCCCTTCATCGGCCTCCGCTACAACTATCTCGATGAAAAAGTCAAAAATCTCAATGCCGAATTGACGGATATCCAATTTGAGCACTTCGGCCGGATACTATCGGATGAAGAGGCAGCAGAAATCCTTCAGGAAAAACGGCAAGAAAAAGCCGTATGCCCCAACTAAAAAATTCCCGGTATCAACCGATAAGGGACTTTTTGGCAGTACTTCTGCCAGCTAGTGCCATACTTCTCGCTGCATCTTCTTTCATCCCTGATCGACCGGTGGATCAAAAGGGTCGCAAGAAAAAAGAAGTAAAAATAAGGTAGAACATGACCAAAGCCGCAAGCCAGGCTATAGGCCAGGCTTAAAATTAAGTCACCGGTATAGTTAAAGTGGCGGGCCACGCCCCACCATCCCGATGTCAGAAGGTTGGATTTCCTTTTTTCACCGTTAGCGGCTTGATATTCAGCCTCGATAGACTGGGGAGGCTTGCCCCAAATCAACGTTTGCCCTTTGCTTTCCCTGAATAGTTCCTTTTGGCGGTTCGATGAATGAAAAATAGCGTATCCGGCAAGCCCTACGGCGAGGACAAAGAGAGCATAACCCGAAGAAAGATCCACAGGATTGAAAACGAGGTAAAATCCCTGAAGCGTGTACATATAAGGGAGCCAGACCAAATCGCCCCAGGCAAGCATCCATCCGAAATGGTCGTGGGCGATATCGATCGTTTTCAAATACCACGCTTCGTTCCAAAAGAAATAAACGACGTACAGCCCTTGCAGGAGGTTGACAATCATCATTGAATTTGTCACGTAACCGTACAGGTTATACTGCGCTGCGGCAAAAGAAATATTGATTAAAGTCCAGGCGACGATTCCGGGCCGGCCATTGAAAAAAAGCTTGAAATCGAACTGGCCGATACGGGGATGCAGCTCGATACCCATATAGAAATCGTAGATGAAATTGCCCGTCTTTTTATTATCTTCAGGATAAGTTGGAAACAGGTGGGCTTTCAAATAGATGAAAAGCGCGAGCGAATAACCGGCGATATTGACAACCCAAAGGAGCCCGCCCCAATTGTCGAAAATAATCGAGGCGGGAAATACGCCCAACCCCACTGTCAACGTCAAGAAAACAACATGGGTGATGAGCCACGCCTGCAAACCATTAATCCGATACTTCGGGCGGTTGCCCGCCGGCGATACAGCCCCCGGGCAAACGCCTCCGACGTAACCCCGCAGCAAACGGTGAAGAAAATCGGGAAGATAATAAAGGGCGATTTGGAAAAGGAGCCAAACGGCAAAAATAACAACGGCGTAAAGCGAAAAAGGGGGAAGAAATCCGATAAAATCCGAAACCGAAAACCGGCCGGACGCCAAACCCGCAGCCGGCTCCCATAGCGATCCCCGGAAATGGACGCAGGCGATATAAAAATAAAATACCGCCAGCGGCGTTGACAATAGAATGCCTAGAGTGCCAAGGGTTTTCAAAGTATCGACTTCAATCGACCGTCCCCATAATTTACCCGTGTTTTCCATCCTGCCTTCCCTTCTAAGTTTAGATTTGATTTAACGGTTATCTCCATATAAAATAAAGCAATGGAGGCCTATAATGAACTTATCATCAGCAGCAGGTTATCGTGAATAATTTTTTTTCAAAAATCGCACATTATCTTGATTTGGGGATCTGGGAAAAAGGATTTCGCGGGGAAAAGAAAGAACCTTTTCACCGCAAAGCCATCAAAACGATGATCATGTCTATCGAAGGGTTTCGAGTCGACCGCTGTTCAACCACCGCCTCGGCGCTAGCATATTATTCCCTATTGGCCCTGGTTCCTATTCTCGCGCTAGCATTCGGCATCGCAAGGGGTTTTCATTTAGACCGTTATGTTGAGCAAGAGTTATTAGCGCAGTTTGCCCGCTATGAGATCGTCATTCAAGAAGCCATCAGTTTTGCCAAAAGGCTTTTGGAACAAACGCGGGGAGGAATCATCGCCGCTGTCGGTCTTGCCATTCTTTTGTGGACTGTTGCCAAAGTCCTCAATTACATCGAAAGCGCTTTCAACAGGATTTGGCTTGTCAGAAAGGGGAGGAGTTTTAAAAGAAAATTCACCGACTACATCTCTGTCGCAATCGTGTGCCCCATACTTGTCATCCTTTCGAATGCCGCCGCCGTTTTAGCGATCACAAGAATTCAACAATACACAAGGGATGTCCCTCTCATCGGCGTTTATGCCGATTGGCTGCTAAACCTTATCAACATCGTCCCGTTTATGGCCACCTGGGCGCTCTTGGCCTTCCTTTATGTATTCATTCCCAATGTTCCCGTTCGCCTCAAAACCGGCCTGATCGCAGCTTTCATTGCCGCGATCGTCTACCATTTTTTCCAGTGGGCCTATGTCTTTTTTCAAATCGGAATCGCACGCTACGGCGCCATTTACGGCAGCTTCGCCGCGTTTCCCCTATTCCTCATTTGGCTCCAAATCAGCTGGATGATCGTTCTTTTCGGCGCCGAAATTTCCTACTCGCTTCAAAATCTCGGCGTTTTCGGCCTTAAGCAGAGCAAAGCGAAAATCAATATTTACAACCGCCGCCTCTTGCTCCTCGGAATCATGCGCCTTTTAGTGAAAAATTTTCATAATAAGGAAAACCCCCTCTCCTCAAAAGAAATCGCCAAGTCAATGGGAATTCCTCTACAAGTCTGCACAGCGCTGCTCAACGACCTCGTCGACTGCCATCTTGCCGTATCGGCAATCGATGGCCGGCAAGGGTATCAACCTGCCATAGATATCAGCGGCCTTACATTAGCCGATGTCATCAAAGCGGTGGAAAAGCAGGAAGAGACAACCATCAAAATGGTCAAATCAAAAGAAATGCACAATCTTGCCGAAATTTTATCCGAATTCGAGAAAATCATAGAAAATTCCCCCAAAAACTCCCTCCTCAAAGACTTATAAAAACCTTGGCTTTTGGGATGAAAATCGTCATAATGAACGCTATAATAGTTTAATTTTAGGAAACACTTCAATGACAGTTTGGAAGCGGTTCGGAATCCCCTTGCTCCAGGTGGGTTTTTTTATAGCCATTTATTATTTCGGCGGCCAATATCTGCTCGAAAAATTAGTCGAGCCGGTAGTGATAAAGCTCACTACCAGGCTCCCTCTCGGGCTTACCCCATTCCTCGACCTCGACTACGGCCGCATTGCCAGCAGAATTTTCAACTTCCTCTGGACGATCCTTCTCTTTTTCTCATTTCAAAAGTTTGTCCATGGACGAGCTTGGAATGACAACATTCTTTTCCGTCCCAAGCACAAGCTAAGAACCTTCTGCTGGGGGGCGCTTTTCGGAAGTTTTCTGGTTATCAGTTTAATCACGCTCGCCATTGCTACCCAAACAGTTGTCATCAAGGCAGTCCACCTCTTCCCCGGCGATGTATTCGCCACCGTCTCCCTCTATATTTTTGCAATGGCTTTGACCGCCACCTCTCAGGAACTGGCCATGAGAGGGTATATATTGCAAACCCTTAAGGAAAATTGGGGGACCCATTGGGCTGTTTGGGCAAGCGCGCTGATCTTTGGAGCGGTGCATTTTCCCTATTCCTTCTATTACGCCTACGCAGCTTTTGTGGCCGGCCTTGTCCTCGGCTACGCTTATGTCTGGTATGGGATCTATTACTGCATTGGCTGGCATTTTATGTGGAATTTTATCGAATCGGTTGTCTTCAGCGGAAAAATCGTTCTATTCGAAGTGAACGATCCCTTTTTAATCGGCGATAAAAACATAACTCCCGACCAGGAAGGGTTTCTCGTACTTCCCATTCTTCTTATCGGATTTGCCATACTACTTGTCATCCACAAAACGGAATGGCGGTTAAAATCTTAGGGCCGGGCCCTGCATTCTGCATAACTTTTCACAAGCTGCCTTGAAAGCCCCCTTGCAAAACTGAAGTCTTGAGGTTGATAGCGCATAATCAGTCGGAAAGATCGCTGACAAATTTTTTTATTTCATCCCTGACTCTTCTATATATATTCAAAGAATCTTCCCTGGATTTTCTGGATAAAATAGGTGGGTTGTCAAAAGGATGATGGATCCGTTTTGCCTTGCCGGGAAAAGCAGGACATTTGGATTCAGCGTTATTGCAAATAGTTATAACAAGATCAAACTCCTGATCTTCAAGCTCGCTAATCAGCTTCGAATGTTGATGAGATATATCAACACCTGCCTCTCGCATAACTTGTACAGCTTTAGGATCGAGTCCATGTTTCTCGATCCCGGCAGAAACGGGCTCGAAAGCATTTCCTTTCAGCTCTCTCACCCACCCTTCTGCCATCTGGCTGCGGCATGAATTTCCGGTGCAAATAAAAAGTATTTTTTTCTTCATCAATCACACCTCAACTCAATCAAAGCCAGACTTAAATGAATTTCTTAGCTTGAAATCCGAGGTTTTACAGCCTTGATTTTTGCTGAAACAACATAATTTTCGGCATCGGCCCCGGGCACCCAATCTTTGATGAACATACGGCTATTTTCGTCAGGTTCAATAGTGATTTGAGTAAATCCTGCTTTTGATAATATATCCTTTAGTTCATCAATCGTAATAGCTCCGGAAATGCAGTTGCAATACAGCTCTTCATTATCCACCATTTCCTTAGGCAGCGGTTTATAAGAGACAATATCGGAAATCGCAATTCTCCCTCCCTCTTTCAATACACGGAAGGATTCCTCGAAAACAAGGTCTTTGTTTGTAGACAAGTTAACAACACAATTAGATATAATGGCATCAATGGCATTATTCGGAAGAGGCAGGTGCTCTATTTCCCCCAGCAGAAACTCAACATTATGATAACCGTGTTTTTCAGCATTGGTTCTGGCTTTGCTGATCATTTCCGGAGTCATATCAACGCCGAACACTTTTCCTGAGGGGCCGACTTTTTTTGCCGCAAGAAAGGCGTCAAAACCGCCGCCGGCTCCTAAGTCTAAAACATATTCTCCCTGTTTTAAAGAGGCTATAGCCTGCGGATTGCCGCATCCGAGCCCCATATTACTCCCTTCAGGAACGCTATTCAGTTCTTCTTCGCTATAACCTAATTCCTTGGAATAAGCTTCATCCAAATTTTCTGACACGCCGCAGCAGCTACGCGAATTTCCACAACTTTTGCTTTGGTTGTTTGCCTTTGCGACATCCCTATAAGCAGACCGCACGGTATTTTTTACATCCTGCTTCTGATTGATATCGACGACTACCACATGTTCAACTTTTGGAGGTTGATAATAATCCATTAATGAACTCCTCGTTATTTTTTTTACCCCTGATTAAGGTCTCAATCAGGGGTTTTAATATTCTGTCAACTTTATCATA
>SLFE01000101.1 GCA_007124415.1 Waddliaceae bacterium
AGGGTGACGATGAAAGGTTCCGAGAAATCGGCGAAGACATTAACCGCCACTTTAACATCGACGGTATAACAGCCTGTATAACCTTGTCCGATTCCAACACAAATGACGTCTTTAGAACTAATGAAGATGTACAAAACGCATCTCAAGGCAGCGAAGTCACCATACAAAAATTTCGCGCGGCCATGCAGTATCTTATGGGTCATTTAGACCTTGTCAACGGACCATCAGACGGTAAAACGAAAGCTGAAAGAATTATGGAGCAGTTTGACCAAAGAACAGTCGAGGAAAAAGGCGAATCCTCTGAAAAAATAAGGCGTTTTATTATAGACTTGAAAAACGAAAAAGTCGGTGGCCAAGACGGCCCTAAAATAGCGAAATTCTTTGCTTTGTTCAGTCAGAGTTTCTTGCAAAGCGCAGGTGGAATCGAAACAGCTCCCAAGCTGTGCAATCTGCCCCCGCTTAAACACAATCAACAAAGTCTTAAATGGGACATCAACATCGACGCCGATAAACAGATGACCGCCAAAATCGCTATCGACTTTGTCGATCCTCCAAAGGATGATTCAGGAAATCCCATTTCGCGAATTGATGATGAACAGCCCCGCGATCACAAGCCGCAGCATAAGCTCACGTACACAGCAATCTTCAAGGCTGATATTAATCAAGTTGATTCCGGAGAGCTCGAAGTAAACATCGAACAAAAAGCCCTTGACAACGAGGGAATCGAAGCCGAATCCATTCGTTATCTGCTCAATGAGCTGGGCTTTGAAATCGGCGATATCGTTGAAATGAATGAAGAAGATAAGAAAATAAAATTCTCTTGATTTATTGTTCCTTAATAGTCATCATAATACAATGGCGTAAACTTGAATCGACACATTGGAGTATTATGATGATAAAAAAATTATTAATAAGCACATTTCTTATCTTTTCAATCCCCGCGATTGCCGCCGCCCAAGGCGCTGTCGACCTGACTCCCAAATTTATCGAAGGCAAAAGCTATCAATACGAAACAGAAGCAGACATTTCAGCACTGCAGAAAATGCCGGGAAACTTAGGTTGCGACATTCGTTATAAAGGCAACATTAAATCGCGCCTGCACTATAAAGTGAACAAGGTATTTGAAGACCAAAATGCCGAAATCGCCGTCACGCTCATCAACCCGGAAGTTAAATTTTCCATCATATGCGAAGGCAGCGACTCCCCTATGAACTTCGATATCCATTTTGACTCGGCTCAAAAACCGGAAAACGAGCTGAGTGAATTTCAGGCAGCAAGAGCTGTGCTCGATTGTCTGGATCAATCGACTTTTGTCTTTAAGGTCACGCCAAAAGGCAAGGTGCTGGAATCTTCAGGAATCGAATCTTTTACGAAAAACATGAATGAAGAGCTGTCCGAAAACAACCATATTCCGGAAGGCGCAAGCCAGTCCATCTGCTCGTGGGTCAAGCCCGAATATGCCGAAACTTTCATTTCATTGATCACCCAGTTTCTTCCCGAATCCCCTGTCAATGTCGGCGATTCCTGGGAATCGGTGTTCGAAGCGGGAAACTTTAACATCACGCAGAACTGGCATCTGGCCTCTGCGGATCAAAACAGGGTCGTCATCAAAGAAAGGACGCCCTTGGATCTGGGCAAGAACAACGATGAAATGTTCAAGCTCGACAAATTCTCGGGGGAGCAGCAATCTCAGCTGACTCTCGAGGCCGAAGATAATTGGGTCTTATCAACCGAAACTCAAGCCGAATTTCATGGCAGGCAGTCGCTGAACGCCCCATTCAGCGACAAACCGCTTGAAATCGAAACGTCGATCGAAGCCAAATTCAACTTCAAGAGGCTGGATCTGTAGAGCCACGTGCAAAATTCTAGCGAAACCGATTTTTGAGCTATTTTGCCGAAATTTGCCATGTGACTTAAAATTCACATACTCTTAAGAGTAGGGGATTTTAAGTCACATGGCAAAGATCGGTGAAAGAGCCAAAAAGCTTTCAGCTGGAATTTTGCACGTGGATCTGTAAAACGAAATCGGGTAAAAGGCGGGGTATGTACGACCCCGCCCATTCCAACATTGTCATCCATTATTTTCCCCAGCTTCTGGGAATCGTCTACTTCTTTTTATTCTGGCCTTTTCTCTTTCAAATGAAAGGGCTTTTCGGCAAAAACGGCATACTGCCGATCAACATCTACCTAAGCAGCATCGGTTACAGGCTCGGAAAAAAAGCCTGCTACTACATTCCCAGTCTTTTTTGGTTCAACTCGTCGGACTCTGCGATCATGGCCCTCCCCATAATTGGAACCATTGTCTCAATCCTTCTGATTTTGGGCATCTACCCCGTCATTTTGCTGCCGCTTCTGCTCATTCTCCATCTCTCCATCATCTCCGCCGGACAGGAATTTTTAAGTTTCGGATGGGAGGGGTTTTTGATGGAAATCGGACTCTACACTTTCCTTCTGATCGCGACTCCGTCTCCGAACTTGGTCGTCTGGTGGGCGCTGAACCTCCTGTTATTCCGGTTTCATTTTGAAGGAGGCATCAGCAAGCTCTTATCCCGCGACGTCAACTGGCGGAATTTGACCGCCCTCGACTACCATTATTTCACACAGCCCCTCCCGAACA
>SLFE01000164.1 GCA_007124415.1 Waddliaceae bacterium
AAATAATTTCGCTTCGATAAGACGATTATTACCCGACTGAAGACGAATCCGGATCTCTGCCATCATGGCTTTTGCCGGCGTCAGAGGTCCTTGTTTAGGAATACTCTGTTGAAAAGATTGTATATTATTAAAATCACTCATATAAAAACACCCTAGTAATATTATAAAACAATTAATAATTATTTTTTTACTAATAAAAAAACTAAAAAAATGTTTTGACAAATTATTCTTTTACTGCAAAATTCATCACATAACGCATATGACTATGAAAAAAAACGTAACACTTATTGCAGTCCTCTTATTATTAAGTAGTTGCAACAACCGTGCCGCCAAGAACCCCTGGAGCTACGCTCCGGCATGCTACGACAACCCCTGGACACCCTCCCCATCCCAAAAAGAGGCAATTCCGCGCTGCCTGCTGATGGAAACGGCAGACAGCTGCTGCGAGCAGAATGAAGAGTGCGCAGAGGAGGACGCCTACTCTCTGGCCGAACTGATCGACACGGCATTGATAAGAAGTCCGCAGACTAAAGAGACTTGGTCCATAGCGAGAATCGCCGCCGCTGAGTACGGCCTTGGGCAATCCCCCTATTACCCTGAAATAGACTTCAACGCGTTTTTTCTAGCGACGCGCGATCCGGGTTTTTTCGGCAGCCGTTTTTTATTCATCGATGAGTTCCGCGAGTACGCTCCCTATATAAGCCTGAACTATCTGGTGCTCGACTTCGGAACGACACGGGCCAAAAGCCGGGCGCTCTACCAAAGGCTGATCGCGGCCAACTGGATCCACAACGACGAGATTCAAAAAGTCATCCAAAACGTCAGTCTCGATTATTACAGCTACATCACCGACCGAGACAAAGTCGCCGCAGGCGAGGCGAATTTGCACGACGCCGAAACAACACTAGGGGCCACCGAGGCCAAGCACGGCCGCGGCATCGTCTCTATTACGGATGTCCTAACAGCAAAAACAACAGTATCCAAGCAAACCATAGAACTTTTAAACGACGAGCAAAGCGTCGCGGACTCTTTGGCCAAGCTTCTGGCAGAGGCCGGCCTTCCGGCCAACGCCTGCGTCGGCGTTGCCAATATCATTGACGAAATTGATGTAGACGAATTTCTCGATTCCGTCGATCACTTTCTCTGCCTCGCTTATGACTTAAGGCCCGATCTTCACGCCGCATACGCCCGCGTCCTTTCGGATGAATCCTCGGTCAAAGCGGCTCAAAGAGACCAGCTGCCGCAAGTATCGCTCAGCGCGACGACAGGCCAATACTATTTTAACAGCGGCCGCCTGAACGATTACGGCTACAACGCGCAGCTTTCCTTGAATTTCCCTTTGTTCAGAGGGTGGTACTACGCCAATCAAATTCGGGAGGCCAAGGCCAGGCTTGAGCTGTCGCAGGCTCAGCTGCGGGACGTTGAATTGCAGATGGTCAGGCAAGTGGTGACCAGTTATCAGGATTTTAACTTTGCGACGGAAAAAGTGAGGGTCAACAAAGAATTTGTCGCTCTTGCAGAAGAGACGTTCGAGGCCAACCTGGCCGAATACAAAACCGGAACCGTCGACATCACAACTTTAGTGAACTCGCAAACAAACCTTGCCAACGCCAGATACTCCTTGGCCGAGGCGAGAAAACAGTGGTACGACGCCCTGACTAACCTGACATACGCCTCGGGGCTCGCCCAAAAGGGAACACGATGAAAAAAGCGGTCATTCTTATTATGGCACTGGCGGTTTTATCCGCCTGTGAAAAAAAGCAGGAAAAAGCAGCCAAGCCGGCACCATTTATCGAGCTGGAAGACGCTGTGTCCAAAACCGTCCCTTATGTCATACGGACAATCGGCAATACACAAGCTTTCCAAACCGCCGATATCCAACCCCAGGTCAGCGGCGAGCTGACAGGGTATTACTTCACAGACGGCCAGGACGTCGCTGAAGGCGATCTTCTCTTCACAATCGACCCCGACCTTTACAAGGCCGAGCTCGAACAAGCCAGGGGGCAGAACTTGCAAGCTAGGGCCCAGCTTAAATACAGTCAGGAAAAATTGGAAAGATACACCCCCCTCGTCCCCGATGATTACGTTTCTGCCCTCGATTTCGACCAGTTCTCTTCCGAAGTCGAGGAAGCAAAAGGAGAGGTTCTCTCAACCAAAGGGTCGGTCGACAAGGCAAAAGTCAACCTAGGCTACGCCACAATCACAGCCCCCTTCGCCGGCAGGTTAGGGCGCCACCTTGTCGATCCGGGAAATATCGTTCACCCGGAAGAAAAAAAGCCTCTGGTGACCATCAATCAAATCAGCCCGATCTACGCCATGATCTCGATACCCGAAAAGTACTTTTCCGACATCGTGAAATACAATCAAAAATCCAAAGAGGGTCTCGACGTCGAAATTTCCGTGATCGGAAATGATGAGGTCAAGCATCAAGGGCGCCTCGACTTTATCGACAACACTGTCAACCCGAAATCAGGGACCCTCACGGTCCGCGCAGTATTTCCCAATGAGGACAAGTCCCTTTGGCCCGGGCAGTTTCTTCATGCAAGCATCGAGCTTTTTATGATCGAAAACGCCGTCTTAGTCCCAAGCGAGGCTGTCGGCCTCGACACC
>SLFE01000249.1 GCA_007124415.1 Waddliaceae bacterium
CTTGGCTTCCGGTTGACGTTTTTCATGTGCTATTTTGGATAATTCATATCGGAGCTGTCCGTCCGACGTGCGCTGTGGAGGCTCTATACGTCCTTCTCGTTCCCATCTGCGAAGTGTATGAGAAGAAACACCAAGCCATTTTGCAGCTTGCCCGATTGTCACAAACTTACTCATACTGATAATATATGAGCAAGTTTAAATAAGTTCAAGGATAACTGTTAAAACCCCCATTCTTGTGACTGTGAATTCATAGCCGTGCAGGTGGATGGGGTGCGGCATCAGGCTTAAATTGCCAAAACGGATCCTCACCTTTTCTCCCTGCCTGATCACAAGGGGTTCGGCTTTTGGAAAAAAGCAGCAAAAGAGGAAGTAATAGAGTCGTTAATCGTTTTAATGCAACTACTTCTTCAAGATGTTTTTCACTGTTTCAAGATATTCTCCCGCGATGACATCGCAGTGCTCGATGCCCAAATCGACAGGTGAACCATCTTCGCTGCGGACTTCGGTATAGATTTTGACTTTGGGTTCTGTGCCGGAGGGCCTGATGGTTATTTTGGCGCCGTCCGAGAGCCAGTAGACTAAGACGTCGGATTTAGGAAGCTCGAGTTTTTCGGTTTTTCCGGTGTCTGTGCGGGTTTTTGTGGATGATAAATAGTCGTCGACCGCCTCAATTTTGTTGCCGAGAAGGGATTCGGGGGCGGAAAGCCTTAATTTTTCCATCGATTTTTCCATTTTTTCCCTTCCTTCTTTTGTCTCTCCAAAGTTGAACGAATAAAGCTTTGATCGGTAGACGCCGTATTTCTCATAAATATCGTGCAGGCGATCGATCAGCGTTTTGTTTTCTTTTTTGGCTTGAAGCGCAGCTTCTGACAAAAGGCAGGCGGCAATGACGGCATCTTTGTCGCGGGCATAATCGCTTAGGAGATAGCCGTAGGATTCTTCTCCGCCGAAGATATAAGAGTACCCTTCGGGATCGTGCTCCCATTCGTTGATCAGCTGACCGATGTATTTAAAGCCTGTCAAAACATCAAAACAAGCCACACCGTAGTGGTCCGCTATGGTTTTGAAAAGTTCTGTCGTTACAATGGTTTTGACGAGTGCGGGACGCTCGGGGAGTTTTTTCTGATTTGAGAGGGCCTGCAGGACGTGCTCGAGGCAGATGCAGGCGATTTCGTTGCCGTCTAATATATTGATTTGATTGTTGTGGTTGACAACGCACCCGATGCGGTCGGTGTCGGGATCTGTTGCGATCAGGATGTCGGCTTGTTTTTCGACAAGAGAGTCGATGCCTAGTTTTAAGGCTTCATGATTTTCCGGATTCGGCGCAGCTACTGTCGGAAACGTTCCGTCTGTTGAAGACTGGCTTTCAAGTATATGGGTGTTGATAAAACCCCACATGGCAAGAGCTTGGGGAACGATTGTGATTCCCGTTCCGTGCAGGCTTGTGTAAACGATCTGCAGCGAGTCTCCCTGCTCCTGGTTGTCTTTTTCATAATGCTGAAGGTTTTCAATGGTTTCCAGATAAGCTTCGTCGATATCCTTGCCGCACCAAACAATGTTAGGGTCGTCCGAATCGGAAACGGGTATTTGATCGAGCTCGGATATTTTTTCGACCTCTTCAATAATCCCTTTATCGTGTGGAGGGAGCACTTGCGCTCCGTCGCCCCAATACACTTTGTAGCCGTTGTATGCCTTTGGGTTGTGGGAGGCTGTGATCATCACGCCCGCCTGGCAATGTTTCAAGCGGGTGCCGAAAGAGACAAGGGGAACGGGCCTTAATTCCTCGTTGATATAGGCCCTGATGCCGCACGCTGCCAGCACTCGGGCGGTTTCTTCGGCAAATAGGCGCGAGTTTAAGCGGGAGTCGTAGCCGATGAGCACGGAAATGGGCGATTCTGTAAATGACTGTTTCTTCAAGTAATTCGCAAGCCCTTGCGTCGCGGCGCGGACGGTGTAGATGTTCATCCGGTTGGTTCCCGGCCCCATCAACCCCCGAAGACCCGCTGTTCCGAACTTAAGGGTGGTGTAAAAAGCGTTGACAAGTTCTTCCGGCCGGCTGTCTTTAAGCTCGCGTATTTGCTTTTTTGTCTCTTCGTCAAAGTTGCCTGCAAGCCAGGTTTCGACATTTTTTTTGGCAGTGCCATCGAGGGAAACGGCCTGTTGAGAACTTGTCATGGTTAAACCCTTTCTTTTAATGTTTGTAAAGCTGTGCCGAGTTCGAGGAAATAGCGGCCGGCCTCATCATCACCGCTGTGGCAAGACGAAGGATATCCCTCGTCGCCTCCCCGGCGTATGGCCGGGATCAGCGGGATGCTTCCCAAAAGAGGGATATTTAAGTTGCGGGCCAGCTCTAAAGCTTTTCCTTCCCCGAATATCGCGTGCGTCTCGCTAGTTTCGGGAACTGTAAACCCTGCCATGTTCTCGATAATCCCAAGGACCGGAATCTGCAGCTGATCGAAAGAGTTGATCGCTTTGACCGCGTCGAGGATGGCCACCTCCTGCGGAGTCGTTACAATTAAAGCACCTTCTATTTCAATAAGTTGCGAGAGAGATAAAGGAACATCTCCAGTGCCGGGGGGCAGGTCTACGAGCAGTATGTCAAGTTCTCCCCATTCTACTCCTGAGATCATTTTTTGCAACATGCCGTGAAGCATGGGGCCGCGCCAGAGAACAGAGCGGGCCTCCTCCAAAAAAAAACCGATAGACATGATCCGGACGCCGAACTTGGAAAAGGGGATAATCACCTCAAGTCCTTCCCTGTCAATGGTGGTCTGGGGGCTGAGCTGTCTAAGTCCGGTCATGATCGGTATCGAAGGGCCGTAAAGGTCGGCGTCCAGAACGCCTGTGCGCCACCCTTGTCTTGCAAGCGCTGCCGCCAGATTGATCGTTACCGTTGACTTGCCGACTCCCCCTTTTCCCGAACCTACTAAAATACAGTTAGAAGCTATTTTTTTCATATTGCATCTGCCTCGCCAGCGCCTCTTCGATTTTTTCACAAGGGACTGTCTCGCCCCCTTTTTGGATCCCTTCGCAATTCGATGCCGCTTTTTGCCAAGCTTCCTCGGAAGTGAGATTTTGAAGCCACCAGGGATAGGTGCGGCATTGGGTCGGCCGGACAGGGTAGACCCGGCATTTGTTGTCTTTGAGAAATACGCAGTCGTAGTTAACCGGATTTTCAAGCAGGGAGTAGCGGCTGCCGACTTTGCGCAGGTATTTTTGGCCGAATTCATCCGATGAAAGCTTAAGATACGCGGCTAAAGCCACGATTTCATCTTCGCTGACCCATGTGTGGCCGGGCGATCCGGTGCAGCATTTTCCGCATTCGGTGCATTTGAAATCCAGCCCCCGGTGGTACCAGGGGTTGACAACTTTTAATTTGGACTCAGTCATTGTCTTTCAGCATTTGCCGGATACCGGCGACTACGAATAAAATCAGGAAAACGCCGCAGACGACGCCCACTACAGCCACTTCTGTCAGCAAACTGGCTAAAATTCCATACTGCATTCAACCCCTCCTTAATCCAAGGATTCAATGATAGGACAGGAGAGGGACAAAGTCAATGAATTGCCTCGGCTCCTTAAATCGGCCGGAAAATCTCTTTTATTCTGGTTTAAGTGTAAAAAATTTATTATAATTTATCAAATCTTAACATTCGATGTGTTATAATTTAGACATCATTAAATAATGAGTAAATAAATGAATCCTATTAATAAAAATAGTTCTGTACAGGATGCCAATTCTTCGGAAGGAGCTAGCAACACGACTACCGGCTGGCGGGGTCGTCAGATCACCTCCAAGCCTAAATCTTCTCTGATAACTACTATAACTGGCGCGTTTCAGAGGGTTCTTAGTTCTCTGAAGAGAATTTTGAAGCAGATCTTTAGCCCTTTTCATAAAATCTCTAAGAAAAATGCTTCGGTACGCATGATAAACCCCGAGCAAAAGGTTGAACAAACTGCCACGGAGCCTCCTGTTCCGGAAAATGGGATCAATATTGGTCTGCCCAATGGCGGCAATACCTGCTGGTTCAACTCTGCGATGAAGCTTATGGCATCCACATCGCTTTTCGACAATATGCTTGAGGCGCGCTCAAATGATAGCGCCGATCAAAAGCAGGTTCGCGATGCGTTGAGAAAGCTTATTTTCACCCTCAGGTCGGGTAAGGGGCCGGGAGTCATCGTTCGTGAAGATTATACAAAAGTGCTTGATGCAATGAAGCCTATTCCCATTCATGGAAATAATATTGCCGAAAGGAATCAAGCCGATCCGACTGAATTTTTGATCCAACTGCAAGATTACCTTGGATTTGAACAGCCGAAAAAGTCAGGTTTAAAATTCGTTAAAAATTATCAATTACCAGGTTCCGATGATACAGAACAATTTCAAAAGTTCGGCACGTGTACAGATGAAGAAACCTTTATGTTGACCCTGGACATTCCCAATCAAATTGAAAAAAACGAGCTACTTTCACTTCACCGTTTGATTGAACCTACTGATGAAGTAGAGGTGAGACCGGATGTTGCAGATGATCAGAATAATCGGCTCTTTACGCGAACATGGCGCCTTGCCTCTCTTCCGGATGAATTTCTTGTTTATCTTAAAAGATGGAATGTTGAAGGGGAAAAAATCAACAACCGAATCGAGCTGAATGGCTCGGGCGAATTTGAGTTTACTTTATTCGATCCTAAAAAAGATGAAGAAGGAAATATCATAGGTGAAACACCTCGCGAGAAGACAGTGAGGTATCGGATGGCCGGCAGTATCGATCATCGCGGCTTTAGTCTGCATGGAGGGCATTACGTGGCCAACCTGCGCACTCCGAAAGGTCCTGTATGCCACAATGATGCAGTGATTAACAGTATTGAATCAAAAGACTTCGGCGCCAATGGGTTTCTTCTGTTATTGAAGAAAGTTCAAGATGAAGATGCTGATGCATAACGCTAATAAAAAAATAAACTATAATGATCGTTTTGTTTTTTTAAAATCCTTGTAATTTTCTTAGAATCCTTGTTAGAATGGTGTTCCAAAACAAGGATTTTTTTTATGCAAAAGCAAAGAGAGCACTGGAGCTCGCAGATTGGATTCATTTTGGCCGCGGCGGGCTCCGCCATAGGTCTTGGCACGCTTTGGAAGTTTCCTTACGTTACCGGCCAAAACGGCGGCGGACTCTTTGTTCTAGTTTATGTCTTGTGCACGTTTTTTGTCGCAGTTCCTCTTTTTATGGCCGAGCTGACTCTGGGAAGACGGGCCCAGAGGGGGGCTGTCGGCGTGTTTGCGAGCATGTCCTCAAACTCCACAGTCTGGAAGTCGGCGGGCTGGCTTGGCGTGGCTTCTTCGTTTTTGATTATGACCTACTACAGCGTTCTGGCCGGCTGGGGGCTCAACTACATTTTGATGTCTTTAAACCAGTTTTGGGTCGGCAAGTCTCCGGCCGAGATTTCTCAGACGTTCGACATCCTCCAGGCTTCGGGAAGCATCTCGATGTTCTGGCAGGCGCTTTTTGTCGCCTTGACGGTCGGATTGGTCTATCCGGGCATCCGCCATGGTATCGAATATTGGAGCCGGTTCATGACGACAGGACTTCTTGTTATTCTCGTAGGCCTTTGCCTCTACAGTATGACCTTGGAAGGGTTTCCTCAGGCTTTTGACTTTATTTTTTCTTTGAACGGGGAGAAAATGAAGCCGTCCGGATTTTTAGAAGCTCTTGGCCTTTCTTTTTTCACTCTGAGTTTGGGACAGGGGATCATGCTCACTTACGGAAGCTATCTGCGGCGCGAGGACGACATTCCGAAGACCGGCATTGTTGTCGGATCCATGATTTTGATCGTCGCCTGCCTGGCCTCCTTGACCATTTTTCCCGTTTTGTTCACTTTTGACCAGCCTCCCGAATCGGGTCCGGGCCTTGTGTTCAAAGCGCTGCCGCTGCTCTTTTCCAAACTTCCCGGCTCTTTAATCCTTTCGACAACTTTTTTTACCCTTTTTGTCTTTACCGCGCTTACTTCGGCAATGCCGCTGATTGAGGTTGCGGCAGCGAATTTTATGGATCTTTTAGGGTGGTCGCGGAAAAAGTCGGTTTTGATAGTCGGACTGGCTGCATTCATAGCGGGCATTCCGTCGGCTTTGTCCGGAACGAATATTTTGTTTCCCGAATGGGAGCTGATTTACGGCAAAACCTTCTTTGCAACCATTGACGAGCTCGTTTCGGTGTGGCTGATTCCTGTGGGAGGTTTTATGACGGTGATCTTTACAGGCTGGTTTTTAGATACTTCTATGCTTAAGAAAGAGTTTAAAGAAGGTTCGAAGCTGCAATGGCTGTGGACCCCGTGGGTATTCTTTATGCGGTGGGTGGCCCCTGTCGCAATAGCCGCTATTCTGCTGCAGATGGCCGAGATCGTTAATTTCGACAAATGGTTCTCATAACCAGTAAGTTAAGTCGAATTTCAACGGATAGTTTTATAAAAATTGCTTGATGTTTTCCTCGCGTCTCCATAAACGTTAGTGTATGAAGACTTTTCGCTTTCGAGCGTGAGGAGAAGTTATGGAATGCACTAACAGGGGCAGCTGCATGCAGGGGGCTCTGAAAGAGCTGGCCCCGATTTACAAAAGCCTTGATTCTTTGGCCAATGTCAAGGAAGGGCGTTACTACTATTACGACGCAAGTACAGAGGAATTTTTTCAGTCGGCTCATGGCGCAATGGAGTTTTTGGACTCTTATTGGGGAAACGGAGTCCTCACCGGCGTGCTTCAACCGATCTGCCGCACTGCCAGCGGAGAAAACTATAAGTCACTGTCCGACGGCATTCAAGCGGTGTACGATTCGATAATAAGAGGAGTCGATATAATCGAGGTTGTAGGGGTAAAGCCGGGAATACCGGCTTTGGACCGCAACCGCATTCTCGAGGATGTGGACAAGCTGTACAAGAAAGTCGGCGCCGCCGCTAAAGGAATACTGCAGCTTGTCGGGTTATATAAACATCAACCGGAAAAAAGAGACGTTTTTCATTATCATCATAAGCAATTCACTCAGCAGCTTCCTGATAAGATTAAAAATGTGTATGACAAGATAGTGATTCAAAAAGCACAAGACGAGATGATAGCGAAGGAAATTTGGATTAATGAGGAAAGAAAGAAGAAGCTTGCCCGGGAGAGTCTCAAAAGGAAGGAGATCGGAGCCGGGTACCAGGAGGCGTTGAAGGCAGCCGAACAGCGCAAAATTCAAGCCCATCTGCAGGAAGAAAAAAAGAAGCCGGATCCGATAACGGGGCTGTCTCAGGCAGATGTCGAAAAGATTGAAAGGTATTTGGTGAACTATCAGAACAGGCTGCATGCCGGATTGAAGAAGCAGTATAGGCGGGATGAGGAAAATCCCTGCTTGTATTTGTTCCCGGCGCAAACCGGATTGACATGGGATATCCAGTATTGGAACGATAAAACTGTGATCCATCTGAGCAGATCAAAGTCCGGCGGACAGACCAATGTAATTGGAAAAGGGGAGTATAAGAAAGTTACAAGGTCTGTTGAGTTTAAAGAGGGATCATTGGGAAAGATACTGGCAAACGGATGCTCGGTGCTCGCTTCTTCAAGAAAGAGGCTGAACACTGAATCTGAAAATTACATCGTGGCTGAAAATGAGCGCATCTTTTTGAACCGATACAGGAAAGTCAGGGGGATAGTCAGAGTTAAAAAAGTGTCGCGTTATGTTACAGAAAAGGGAGCGGTCGAACAATCTATTCTCATGAAATACTACAATATGGGAAATCTGCTCAGCCATATCAGAAAAAAGGATCTTGCAAGAGAGAAAAAAAATGCGGTTTTGCTCGACATTCTCCACGGCCTTGTCAGGCTTCATAAAGACGATGTTATCAATCTCGATATCAAACCGGATAATATTCTATTGGAAAATACCTCGAAATCGGGGAGGAAAAACGGTATCAGCGGCGCCATCTGCGATTTCGGATTTTGCTGTTATAGCTGCCATGTCAAACCTGCAGGCAGTCTTTATTATATGGCTCCTGAAGTGGCCGCGGCTATGACTATGCCGGATGAATGCGTGACTAAAGTCAGCACCAAGGCCGACATGTGGTCTCTTGGCTGCACTTTTTGGCTCTTGTATGTCGGCTCCTACACTCCCTGGATGGAGATCATAAAAGAACATAAATTGTCTTCTGAGGCAATAGAAATGATGAATAAGGAAGATGCCATTCAAGAGCCGGAGAAAGAAACGATCGAACACTTGCTCTGGTCGATGATGCGGCCGAATCCGGGAGATCGTCCGACAGCTTTGGAAGCTCTGAAACAGTTGGATTGGCTCCTTCGTGAAGGTGAGGCATGCCGGCAATAACTGAGAAGGAGAGCGTCTTGGCAGGAGTTTGGCAAAAGGGTCTTGATAAAAAGGGTATTTTTAGGTAATCTATTAACATTAGCTAGCTAAATAAGGCTGCTTTCGCAATTATTTTGCGAAACGGCTCGAATTGAAATTAAATTTTTGTTTAACAACAAGGAAAAATAATGGTGCGAGTTAGAGTTCGGCCCGGTGAACCGATTGAAAAATCTCTTCGATCTTTAAAAAAGAAACTTGATAAAGAAGGGGTCATGAAAGCAGTTAAGGCTCATCGTTTCTATCTGAAGCCGTCGGTTAAAAAGCGGGCAAAGTCAAAAGCAGCGAAAAAATACCAGAAGCAGCGCGATCAAAGATAAAACTAGCATTCGCATAGTACACACTTAGCGCTAAAATCTGCACTATTTTAAGGTTTTAGCGTGTTTTGTCAGTAAATTTTTTTAAACTTCCTCCTAGGAAAACACTCTCGCGGAGGGTAAAACAATGCAACATGCTATGGCAGATTATTACGACACCTTAGGGATTGCCAAAGACGCGACTCCCGAGGAGATTAAAAAAGCTTATCGTAAAAAAGCTCTTAAATTTCATCCCGACAAAAATCCCGGCGATTCGGACGCCGCAAGAAAATTCAAAGAAATCTCCGAAGCTTACGAAGTACTGAGCAATAAAGACAAGCGCCGCATGTACGATCAATACGGCAAAGCGGGCGTCGATGGGGCTGCCATGGGCGGCGGCGGACCCGGATTTTCCTCTATGGACGAGGCTCTTCGCACATTCATGGGCGCATTCGGAGGAATGGGGTCCGACAACATTTTTGATTCGTTTTTCACTGCGGGAGGAATGGGACCCGGAGCCGCCGGTAGAGCTCACCGCCAGCAAGGGGCCAGCAAACGGGTCAACATTACGATTTCTTTCGAAGAGGCCGCCAAAGGCGTAGATAAAGAACTGGTTATTTCCACAAACGTTACATGTCATACTTGCCAAGGGTCCGGCGCCGCATCGTCGAAATCGATTCAGTCTTGCCCCAGGTGCCAGGGGCAGGGTCAGGTTTTCGAGCAGCGGGGCTTTTTCAGCATGTCTATGACTTGCCCTGAATGCCACGGCGAGGGCCAAGTCATTAAAGAACCGTGCGGGACATGCCGCGGCCAGGGAGTCACCAAGGAAAAGCAGCATGTGAAAGTTCACATACCTCCCGGCGTTGACAGCGGCATGAGGTTGAGAGTGAGCGGCTATGGGGACGCGGGATTCGGCGGAGGCCCTCCCGGAGATTTGTATGTTTTCATCAATGTTGAGCCTCATGAAATATTTGAGCGCTCCGGCGATGATGTGATTCTCGATCTGCCGATTTCTTTTCCCGAGGCCGCTTTGGGCTGTAAGAAGGAAGTCCCTTCTGTAACAGGGCATACATGCCGCATATCCATACCCGAAGGAACCCAAAACGGCAGAACACTCCGCGTGCGTGGAGAAGGATTTCCAAATGTCCATGGTTCAGGTAAAGGCGATCTTCTTGTCCGAGTTTTTGTTGAAACCCCCACGAAACTTTCAGCCGAGCAAAAAGAGATGCTAAAAGAATTCGGGAAGCTTCAAGGGCCCGCCAATCTTCCTAAGGGAAACAGCTTTATCGACAAAATTAAAGACTTTTTCTCCCCATCATAGAGCCACTTGCAAAATTCCAACAGAAAGCTTTTTGGCTCTTTCACCGATCTTTGCGATGTGTCACAAATCCCCTACTCTTAAGAGTATACACTCTTTTCCAGAATCGGCTTGCGGTTATAGGTA
>SLFE01000236.1 GCA_007124415.1 Waddliaceae bacterium
GACTTGTCCTCAGCGTCTGACAGATCCGGCTCCGGCAATGACACATATGTTATTTGATCATCATCATCGGGAAATGGCACGCCCGCGTTTTTTAACATACCCGAGCCCATCGCTTCAAGCTGATCAGCCAGGGAGAACCCTTCAGCGACAAACTTTTCATTTAAAACATCACCGCCCACTTCATCATTTTCCTGAGGATCGCCTCGGTCCGAGATCGGGGTTTTCAATTTTTCCGCAAGGCTTTCATAACCAAAATGCCGGGCAATTTGAGAAGGAGTATGTCCAAAGCCGCCTTCGACTCCTAACGCATCATTCAACCCTTTATCTTTCAATGCATCCACAATTTCGTGATCATCGATAAGAGCTGCGCGATGAATCATCGTGTGGCCGTTGTCATCGATAATCAGTAAATTCAGCTCGGGAGTATTCAGCAAATGTTGTTTAACTTCATTATTGCCTCCAATAAACGCAAGCTCCAAAGGTCTGAGATACATCTCCTGACAACCATTGACAATCTCGGGATCCGTATGAATCATCTCTTGAACTTTATCGGCATCGCCGCTCAAAAGCGCATTGCGAAACTCAAGCATCTTCTCCTCGCCAAAGTTTCCCCACCCTTCCGGCGGTTTAGGCAAACGAGAAGAAGTTATTTTAGGAAATTCAACCCTCCCCTCGACGCTCGCTTTTTCTTGAGACTGCGGACTGCCTTGGACTGCTTCGTTACGCGAGCTCACATGCCGCTCCTTTGCCTCTTTAAGCGCGGCTTCACTGGGCTGGCCACCGATTTTAATGGGGGTGATTTTGTTTCCCGATAACGCTCGGTGCCGGGCGGGGACAATACCCTTTTTAAACGCGTTTTCTGCGGTCTTCACGACGTTATCATCCGGAGACTTAGTCTCGACAGATTTGGATAAAGGAGGAGTCTGGGCCTGCGGCGGTTCCCCTATATTATTCAGCAATTCCCACTGAGTGATTTTTCAGAAGCAATTTAAAAATTGATTTCGTAAACTTTTGAGGCAATACGAACCTTAACCTTCTTACTGCAATATGACGTTATCCTTCCGTAAACACCTCTGCGCTCCGGCTCTTATCAACACAATCTACAAGGAATTCGTCAAAATCCCAGACGAAGCCTCTTTCAACCGTCAACCCTTCATCTCTCTCACTGATCACTTGATGTCAGGACTCGCTGTCTTCGGACTGAAGTGCCCTTCCCTTCTTGACTTTGAAAGGCAAAAAGAAGAAACGCCTACAGAAAACAACCTTAGGAACCTCTATCATGTAAATCGATCTCCCAGCGATACCTATCTAAGGCAGCGCCTGGATAGAGTATCCCCTAATCACCTTCGCCCTGCCTTTAAAAAGCTTTTTGCTGCTTTTCAGAGGGGAAAAGGCCTTGAGAGGTATGAATTTTTGGATGGGCATGTACTACTCTCAGGAGATGGTACAGGGCATTTTCATTCGAATAAAATCAGTTGTCCCTCCTGCTGCCAAAAGAAATCTCGTGATGGAAGCATTTCTTACTACCATCAAATGTTTGGAGTTTGTCTGGTGCACCCCAAGCAAAAGAACGTCATTCCTCTTTGCCCAGAGCCCATTCTCAAAGAAGACGGCTCAGAGAAAAATGATTGTGAACGCAATGCTTGTAAACGGTTTTTGAATCATTTTCGCCGAGAACATCCCCACCTTAAAGCTGTTTTTTTAGCTGACGGCCTATCTTCTAATGCTCCTAACATTGAAATGCTTAAGGAAAGTAATCTACGTTTTATTCTTATCGCCAAACCTGGAGATCACCGCTATCTTTTTGAGCAATTGGAGGAAAGTGAAAAGACAGTATATCACGAGATGCACACCGAGGATGGTTGTTACCACCAGTTTCGTTTCTTAAACCACGCGTCTCTGAATAAGTCCAGTAAGGAGCTCAGGGTGAATGTACTGGAGTATCGCTGTACCGACAAGAAGGGGAAAGAAATAAACTTCTCTTGGGTTACAGATATTAAGTTAAAAGAATCCAATGTGTTAAAAATCGCTCAAGCCGGGAGGGCAAGATGGAAAGTAGAAAATGAGACCTTCAATACGCTGAAAAATCTGGGATACAACTTCGAACATAGCTATGGACACGGTAAGCAGCACCTGTCCACAATTTTTTGTCTTTTGATGATGCTGGCCTTTTTAGTAGATCAGATCCAAGAGGCCTGCTGCACAATCTTTCAAGGCTGCAAGCTACGAAGGGGCACATACCGCTGCCTTTGGGAAGAGATGCGTTCCTTTTTTCGAACGGTGGTGCTCGGGAGCTGGGGGAACTTTTATGGGCTGATCCTGAGAAAGAAAACACTGATTATGGATACGTCTTAGACAAACTGCTTGTTCCAGATTTTTCAGCGTATCCCCAAAGTATTCCAAACTCTCAAACGACTCTTAGCTGGCAAGACCTAAAAGAGGTCTATAGGGATTCCTGTACTCAAAAATAATTAAAATATTTATTTAGTGTAAATCTCGTGACCTCGCCTCTCAGTGGGAATTGCTGACAAATAGGACCACTTCTGTTATAATCTTTTTTTACTCAAAGGATTTGACATGCACGATCACGA